>DASQZP010001052.1:0-20912 GCA_035638655.1 Bacteroidales bacterium | reverse complement strand
CCACATTAGTTTTCCACGAAGTCGTTCAGTTGTAAAACCAGGTGTTCCCCGCTCTACAATAATGGCTGAGAGTTGTTTTTTACCGTCCCGTGTTCCGGTAACAGCCTGCAGTGTGATGCCTGCAGAGATATCTGAAGCCGCATTGGTAATGAATTTTTTTGCTCCGTTAATAACCCATTCATCACCTTCAAGGTGCGCTTCTGTTTCTGATGCCAGGGCATCGGAACCGGCATTTTTTTCGGTCAGCCCGAAAGCCCAGGTTTTCTCTCCTGTGCAGAGTTGTGGAATATATTTTTCTTTCTGTGCTTCTGTACCATACTTCAATATAGGAGCAATGCCCAGTGAGTTAACTGCGGCAACAGTTGCAGCCTGTGAACTGTCAACACGAGCAAGTTCCTCAACAGCAATTATGTATGAAAGTGTATCAAGCCCCTGGCCTCCATATTTTTTCGGCACCTGTATACCAAAAAGTCCAAGCTTTCCCATCTTTTTCGTCAGTTCAATGGAAAACTCTTCCTTCTCATCCAATTCTTCTGCAAGTGGTTTGATCTCTTTTTCTGCAAATTTCCGTACTTTATGCCTTAATTCTTCGTGTGCATCATTTAAAAAAGGACTGTTCATTAGAATTCTGATTTATGGTCGATTTTATTATTATTTATTATTTTTCACAAAATTTTTCAAAGTTAACCTTTTTACCAGGGTGCTCATGTAATTTTACACTAACCCTAATTCAGGTTTGACAAATGAATAAGCGGTTTGTTCCCGTCAACCATTTCTCCCGGTGAAACATTGACTTTTGCAACGGAAGCTTCATGGGGTGCAAGTATCTTGTTTTCCATTTTCATTGATTCAAGGATCAACAAAGTATCTCCTTTTTTCACCCTGTCTGCTGTCTTTACATTTACTTTTACAATTTTTCCGTGCATGGGGGCTGTTATAACACTCTTGCCGTTAACTGTAGGGCCTGATATGTTCCGGATTTCAGATTCGGGAGATAATTGTTCAGTTCGTATGACTGAGAAATAACCTTCAGATCCAGACAAAAAGCATTTACCGAAATGATCAAAAGATTTATAAAAGAACATTTCATTTCCTTTGGTATTAATCATTGTGATTGAGTGAGCATCCTGCCTGACAAGATGGGCGTTTATTTGCATACCCTTATATTCAACAATCAGCTTTCCTGGTAACTTCTGTAATACTGTTAACTCCAAAGGTTCATTATTGACAGACACCCTGAATTTCATTAAGTTTCTCCAGTAACCTATCGAACTCCATATATCTGTTTTTGTACCGGTTTCCTTGAATTGTTCGGCAAATAAAAAGGCTAAAACAGTATTCAATCTGATTTCTTCTTTCCTCTCGACTGAACCAGTACTAAGAAGTGTTGTTTTATGATCCTCACAAAAAGATGTAGACAGGTTACCTTCAATAAAAGAAGGATGTTGCAGTAGCTTTTTAAGATATTCAATATTGGTGGTTATTCCATGGATATGATAGTCGTTGAGTCCGGCCAACAGTTTGATTCTGGCCTCTTCCCGTGTGGCTCCGGTGGCTGTTAATTTGCTAATCATCGGATCGTAGCTGGAATGGACAGCACTGGCACGATCAGTTGAACTGTCCGTACGTATCAGGGAGGCATCCGGTACTTTGTAGAACGTCATTTTACCAGGAGTTGGTAAAAATCCATCCCAGGGATTTTCGGCATATATGCGGGCTTCCATAGAATGCCCCGAGGCGTGTATGGCCTCCTGAGACCAGGGTAGGGGAAGACCTGCCGCAATTTTCACCTGTTCTTTTACAATGTCTGTCCCCGTTATTTGTTCTGTTACAGGATGTTCAACCTGAATACGGGTATTCATTTCTAAAAAGAAAAACTGACTGCCCGAGACAAGAAACTCAATCGTTCCGGCATTCAGGTAATTCATTTCCTTTGCAATTTTTACAGCCGCCTCAGTTATTTTGGTTCGCAAATCAGAAGGAATCTTTGCCGGAGCTTCTTCAATAATTTTCTGATATCTGCGTTGAACGGAGCATTCACGTTCAAAAAGATGTACTACATTGCCATGATGGTCAGCCAGAATCTGAACTTCAATGTGTCTTGGATTTTCAATGTATTTTTCAACGTAAACTGTGGCATCGCCAAAATAAGCCAGTGCTTCCCGGCTTGCTGCTTGCAGTGCTTCATCAAGTTCTTCCGCATGATGAACGATACGCATTCCTTTACCACCACCACCGGCTGCAGCCTTTATCAGCAGGGGAAATTCAAGTGTTGAAGCAGCCTTTTTCAGTTCTATAGTCCCGGTTTTACCTTCGATTACCGGTATTCCTGTTGATTTAACAAATTCTCTCGCCGCAGCCTTATTGCCCATCAAGTCAATTGCAGATGGTGAAGGACCAATAAAAGTTAAGCCCGAATCCTCTGTCTTTTGAGCAAAACTGGCATTTTCTGATAGAAAACCATAGCCGGGATGGATAGCATCAGCACCCGATTGTCTGGCAATTGAGAGTATTGCATCAATATTCAGATAGGTCCCTGCCAGATCATTGCCGGGTAGCAACCACGATTCGTCAGCAAGCCTTACGTGAAGCTCATTTTTTTCATTTTCAGCGTAAACAGCTACTGATCTGATACCCATTCCCCGCAGTGTATGAATAATGCGTACCGCTATTTCCCCGCGGTTTGCAATTAATATTTTTGTGAAATTTTTAATCATCTTCCTGATAAGACTTTATCAATATTCTGTCTGGTGTATTCGAACATAAATTGCTTTTATTAAAATAAATTTTCGTTTCTGTTATTAATCATTCATATACCAGGCAGGTTTTCTTTTCTCGAGAAAAGAACTGATTCCTTCCCTGGCTTCTTCAGAATTTCTTACTTCGCCGAGCAAGCTGGCATTGTATTGCATTATTTCAGGTCCAATTTCAGCATCAGCTACTTTAATGATCATTTCTTTGCAGATAGTGGTTGCTTTTGGAGCGGTACTTTTAAAAACAGAAGTAATTTTTTCAAGCTCTTCCTCAATTTCTTCTTCAGTACAAACTATATCGGCAAGTTTTTCTTGTACAGCCTGTCTTCCGTTTATTTTGCTTCCTGACAGCATCAGTCTTCTCGCGCTGAACTCACCGGTTCTTCTGACAACAAAAGGAGAAATAGTAGCAGGCACAAGTCCGATGAGTACTTCAGTAAAGGAAAACAGTGCCTCTTCAGTTGTAATTACAAAATCCGAGGTAGCAACGATTCCTAATGCCCCTGCCATAGCAAATCCATGAACTACAGAAATAAGCGGTTTGTTAAAATGGTACAGATAATTGAAAAAGGTTGATAAAACCTGTTCAATGGGTTTATCCTGGTTTTCATTCGTTGACTGGCTCATCCAGGCAAGATCGGCACCAGCGCTGAATCCTTTTCCTGCTCCCCGCAGCACAATCACCCGTATAGAATCATCAGTGGAAGCATTTTCCAAAGCAGCATAGATTTCATCAACCATTACTGCATTCAGGGCATTCCGGCTTTCAGGACGATTCAGCTCAATCGTCTTAACATGTGATGATTGCGATGTGTTTATAAACTGGAATTCTTTCATTATTGAATTCTTTACATCCGGTAAACACCGGTTTTTGGTTCCTGATATAGTTTGTTTCTTGATATCTCAATAGTCATTGCCAGAATTCTGCGGGTATCGGCAGGGTCAATTATTCCGTCATCCCAGATTCTCGCAGTACTGTATAAAGCAGCACCTTCTTCCTCGTACTTTTTTAATATGTTGTTTTTCATTTTCTCAATTTCTTCTCTGTCTACTGTTATGCCCATGGCTTCCAATTGGTCAATCTTTACAGTAGCCAGCACATTTGCAGCTTGTCTTCCGCCCATTACAGCTATCCTGGAGTTTGGCCACATGAAAAGAAAGTTTGGGTCGTAGGCCCTGCCCGCCATTGCATAATTACCTGCTCCATAGGATCCTCCTGTAATTATGGTGATTTTTGGTACTGTTGCATTGGCCACTGCATGAACCATTTTTGCTCCGTCCCGCGCTATCCCGGCATTTTCATATTGCTTTCCAACCATGAATCCGGTAATATTCTGAAGAAAAATAATGGGTATTTTTCTGAAATTACATAATTCAATAAAATGTGTTCCTTTTAATGCGGATTCTCCGAAAAGCACTCCGTTATTTGCGATAATTCCAACAGGATAGCCCATTATTCTGGCAAAACCGGTGACCAGGGTAGGAGCATAGTTGGATTTAAATTCATGAAACCTGCTTCCATCCGTCAGCCTTGCAATAATTTCATAGGGATCAATCTGTTTGCCGGGTATAATTGGCAGAAGACCGTATAACTCTTCAGGATCATAGATTGGTTGTTCATAATCAGTTATTTCCAGGGGCTGTTTTGTTGCAGGTGCAATAGTTTCAAATATGTTTCGGCATATCTGCAGGGAATGTTCATCGTTATCCGCCAAATGATCCGCCACACCAGACTTCTTTGTATGGACTTCGGCCCCGCCCAACTCTTCAGGAGTTACTATTTCTCCTGTTGCTGCTTTTACCAAAGGAGGCCCGCCAATAAAG
Organism: Bacteroidales bacterium; assembly: GCA_035638655.1. Taxonomy (GTDB): domain Bacteria; phylum Bacteroidota; class Bacteroidia; order Bacteroidales; family DASQZP01; genus DASQZP01. The sequence goes on along the minus strand of DASQZP010001052.1, from coordinate 16,335 downwards.
ATGGTTCCCTGGTTTCTTACAATGATAGTTTCATCGCACATAGCCGGCACGTATGCACCTCCTGCAGTACATGATCCCATTACTATCGCGATTTGCGGAATCCCCTCTGCAGATAATCTTGCCTGGTTATAAAAAATGCGTCCGAAATCATCCCGGTCAGGAAAGACCTCCGCTTGCTCCGGTAAAAATATACCGCCTGAATCAACCATGTATACACAAGGTAAGTTATTCTGCAGTGCAATTTCCTGCGCCCTGATGTGTTTTCTGATGGTTTCTTTTACATAAGTACCCCCTTTAACGGTTGCATCATTGGCAACAATAACTACTTCTTTACCATGAATAATTCCAATCCCGGTAATAATCCCTGCTGACGGAAAATCATTGTTGTACATTCTCCAGGCAGCCAGTGATGAAAACTCAAGAAAAGGAGTATTCGGATCAACCAGTAAATCAATTCTTTCCCGTGCCAGCAACTTGCCCCTTGATTTGTGCTTTTGTATAGCTTTCCCGGGACCTCCCTGCAGCACTTTCTTTAAAGTATTATTGTATTCTCCGAGAAGCTTCAGATAGTCTTGCCGGTTGGTTAAAAATTCTTTCTCTGTTGATCTGATATTTGAATCCAGTTTAAACAATTTATGGATGTTTTTAATTAAGCCTACAAATATGAAATATATATTTTAATATCTTTTATTCAAATTAAATTTTTTCAAGTCTCAGCGTAATAAACAAAAGCTAAATACATTTTGTTTAGAAAAAAATAAAAAAAGTTAAACAAAAATATCTTTAAGTGATGAAATGAACATTTCTTTTACAGGCAGAATTATTTTCGCCTCAAATCTACAAAATTATATTTATTAGTACTTATCACCTTCTTAAGCACAAGAGGGCCAATAGCGACATAGTTTAGATAAAAAATATCATCTTAATCTATAAATAGCATTGTTTAGTAACCTTGTTTTGATCCGTCATCAAAAGATAATAAATATCATCTTTTTAATAAAGTAAAATCTAAACAAAGAAAATTGATTTTCGTAAACATCATTATTTAAACAATTTTTCAAACTACTGTTTACCAAAATATTTTTTTCAGTATGCATCACAAGAAATTAGTCAAAGGCATTAGAAATGAGAATTCAATGAGAAAAAGAAGCAAGAAAAAATATCAATTACCGGTGATCGGACATTTTGCAGACAGGAATGTTCGTTTTTCCTCAATAATTGAGGCTGAGGAAGCTACGGGTATTAATTACAATTTAATATTTGAATCTTGTATCGGGAAGATACGTAAAGCAAAGAATGTTATTTGGGAATATGAAAAAGGGAACCATTATATAAAATATAAGGCATATTATATTAATGTAAGAGAAAATTACGGCAGAACAATAGGATTCCATGGATAATTGGGATCACTAATTATAGGTATTTATCATATTTTAGAAAATAAAAAAAGGCTGTCCGTTTACGGATAGCCTTTTCTGTTTTTTTGTGTTTTTATTTATCAGATGGCACCACTGATAAGGAAGGTGGCAGCAAATGCAATGATCGCATATAATTCAGGAAATACAGCCAGGATCAAAGTGTTACCAAAAACATCGTAACCTGATCCTATACTGGCAATACCATTGGCGCAAACCTGTCCCTGTCTGATTGCCGAAAGAAGCGCAACAAAACCAAGTGCAAGTCCGGCGCCCAGCACAGCAGCAGCCTGCAACCAGGTAATCTCCGGAGTAAGTACTCCTTTAATAATAAAGTATCCCATAAAACCATACAGTCCCTGGGTTCCGGGAAGTGCGCTTAATACCAGGTAATTACCAAATGCTTCTTCGTTTTTCTTCAAGGCACCAATTGAGGCATTACCTCCGATTGAAACGCCAAAAGCGCTACCAATTCCTGACAAGCCAACCATCAAACCAACTCCAATATAGGCTAAAATAATAGGTTCCATAATTTCAAATTTTAAGTATTAGCGATTTTTATTTTTATTTTATTAAATTTTTCGTCTGAATGGATTATATTTTTTTCCTCCTCCGGTAAAATCAGCATTCTTGTAAAATTCTACAAATGTCAGACGCATGGGATGAACAAACGACCCGAGGCCTGACATAAAAAGGTTTATAGAATGTCCGATTACCAGGATAATTACCATAATAATAATATTCAATACGGGAATATCTCCACTCATTTGTACTGCCAGACTGTTAAATACATATCCCAGGATGGCAGTTGAAATTCCAAGTGCGAATAACCGGATGTAGGAGAGAAGGTCTCCAAGTACCCCTGTAATCATATTGTAAGTATTCCACAATCCGGATCCCAAATTGATCAGTATATTTTTCTCGGGATTATTAAGGAAAAGTATCAGTATCCCGGAAACAGCCAGCAAAACATATAATGGAATTGTTATTTGTTCTTTGCTGTAAACTCCGGCATAATTCAATCCATAGAGTGTAATCCCCCCAAGTAAAAGAAGTATCCATCCAAAAGTGCTCAGGGCATATTTCCATCCCATCTGCACGATTTCGTTTGCTGCTTTCAGGCACATGCCAAAAATGATCTGAATACCACCAAGCATCAATGATAAATAGAACAGGATGTTGTTAATATCAGTTCCCTGCGCCTGGAATTTTTCATGCAGCGTACTGTATACAGGCAAATCAGTTTCATATAGTGGAATCCCGAAGACAGTTCCGGATATTATTCCGAAAAGGATCGTAGAAAGTCCAAGGTAAGTAATCATGGATACTATCTTACGCAAGCTTTTCTCAACCTTATTCTTTACCAGCAGGCTGACTACTACCATCAAAACTCCATAACCAACATCACCAAGGCAGAACCCAAAGAACAACATATAAAACGGAGCATAAAAAGGAGTAAGATCGAGTTCCTTATAAGATGGAAGGGAATAGAGTTCTCCAAGTGGTTCGAATTTTTTGGAAAATTTATTATTCCTGAGCAAAACAGGCACCTTATCGTTTTTATCTGGTTCATTAACAAGGTATAATACCTGTTCTTTTTCCAGAAAATCATTGAGTTCTTCTATCTTTTCATTAGGAACCCATCCTTCCAGCACCATAAGCTTGTTGTCAGCCCTATGCCGGGTATTTTCAATAACCTTATCAAAATCAACATGCTGGTTCAGCTCAAGCCAGGCCCTTTCAAGCGAGGGTATAGCTGTTGCTGCAAAATGATCGAGTTTTTTATTGACGGAAACAGATTCTGCCTGAAACTCTTTCTTTTGTTTATTTAATGTACTCGCTGTTTGCTCGGGCAATTTTACTTCTTCTGCATCTATATCCGCACTTTCGTCATTCCTGGTTACAAGAGTAAAGTATATGTTATTATCAGATTCACTGATTATTTCAAGCGGATACTGCTCTTTCCAGTTTGCATCAAATTTTCGCGATGCGCAGGTGTATAAATGCACCCGAATTCCTTCATTCCTGAGTTTCCCGATTAAGTCAGCTGAGAATTCTCCCCATGGTTTCGCTTTCTGATATTCTTTTTCAAGCTGCGTTAACTTTTGTTGTATCTCATCTTGCCGTTGATAGAGATTGTTTACTTCTTCGTGAATCTTGAGACCGTCAGTAATGTCCGGGGTTTCTTCTTTGGTTACATCACGTTTGGAAAGGCTTTTGATGGTCTTGCCCAGGTGATTAATCAGTTGATATTGATCCCTGACTTCATCACTTACATTTTGTTCTTTCTCAATGATATGCAAGACACCAATATCCCTTATCTTCTCCAGGAAGTCCTGATATTCCCGGTGATAAACCAGGAATGAATATTTCTTCATTGGAATAATCATGGATTGGCCTCCGTATTTTGTTGACGTTGTTTTACAATCTTTTGCGCTGATTTAGAAAGGTTTTCCTCATCTTCCATGAATCTTTTAATTTTCCTGATAGCATCTTCGTAACCCGGAATCTGCACTTTCTCATAAAGGTTTACTTTTTGAGTGGTTTTCTTCCGTGCATAATCCAGCAGTTCCATTTTCTTGTGGAAAAACTCTCTCTCAATGGCAATTTCAGCGAGTTCCCGTATGATAGCAATACCATCAAGAAACCAGGGTGGTTTATTAAAGACGCTGAATTTCTTTATTACAAAATCTATATCATCCAGTACCGGGGTTTTGACACCGGCAATTTTTTTTGTGGATAAATGTACATCTTTAATAGTAACCAAATCAGGATCAAATTCACCCCAGAGTGCAACCATTTTGTCGTATTCCTTCATTTTCTGGTTCAGCATCCTGTCCAGTTCTTCAGCCCTGTTTTTGGCGCGTTTTACCTCAAGTCGCAATGCCGATTCTTTGTTTTGCAGGGTGGGCAAAGCACGTTGCCTTACCTTCAACTGCTTGTTGAGGTTCTGAAGTGATGTTTTATTATATTGAAATTTAATTGCCACTTTGCTGTTCCTTTTTTATGTCATTCTAATTACAGGACATTCTGTAGTATGTTTTGTTCCAGCTGATTAGTTTTCCTGGTTGTCTTCAGGCCAGTATTTCTTTACCATCTCTTCTTTAATTCCGACTTCAGCCTTTGTGAAATGCTTACTGAATAGTTTCCAGGCAATATCAAGCATTTTTTCTGTATCAATATTTACATCAATGGCCAGTAGCTGATTTGAATATTCTTTGGCATAATTCAATGTTCTTTCATCATAATCGGTAAGATCAAAACCATTTTCAAGTTTGGTACGGGCGTTGGAAGCATCGGCATACAATCTTACAGCAGCATTCATCACCTGCGGATGATCTTCCCGGGTTTGCTCACCGATTACCAGCTGTTTCAGACGGGACAGGGAGCGGAACGGATCGACGATTACCTTTCCAATTTCTGAGTCCCTGCGCAGGAATAGCTGTCCCTCAGTAATATATCCCGTATTGTCAGGAATAGCGTGGGTGATATCCCCGCCGGACAACGTGGTTACCGCGATAATAGTAATGGAACCTCCATCGGGAAACTGCACTGCTTTCTCATAAATTTTGGCCAGGTCGCTGTATAATGAACCCGGCATACTGTCTTTTGAAGGGATCTGGTCCATACGGTTCGATACAATAGCCAGGGCATCAGCATAAAGCGTCATGTCTGTTAACAATACGAGTACTTTCTGTTTTTTGTCTGATGCAAAATATTCAGCTGCCGTCAGTGCCATATCCGGAACCAGTAGTCTTTCAACTGGCGGATGTTCAGTAGTATTAACGAAACTTACGATTCGATCGAGCGCTCCGGCATTGTCAAAAACATTTTTGAAGTAAAGATAATCATCATTAGAAAGGCCCATTCCTCCCAGGATGATTTTATCAGCCTGGGCACGCAGCGCAACCATGGCCATTACCTGGTTAAAAGGCTGGTCAGGGTCGGCAAAGAAAGGGATCTTCTGCCCGGTAACCAGTGAATTGTTCAGGTCAATACCGGCTATCCCGGTCGCGATGAGCTCGGAGGGTTGCTCTCTCCTGACCGGATTTACTGATGGACCGCCAATCTGTCGTTCTTCACCTGTAACTTCACTGCCTCCTTCCATCGGATTGCCATACGCATCCAAAAATCTTCCTGCCAGGTCATCACTTACCTTTAATGTTGGCGGATGGCCCAGGAATATTACTTCTGCATTGGTAGGGATGCCCTCAGTTCCTGAAAAAACCTGGAGGGTTATGGTGTCCCCGATAATTTTCACCACCTGGGCCAACTGTCCGTTCACCGTGGCCAGTTCATCATATCCCACTCCTGTAGCTTTCAATGAACAGGTTGCCTTGGTAATCTGGGTGATTTTTGTGTATATCTTCTGAAAAGCCTTCTTTTCCATTACTCTGCCTTTCTTTCTTTTAATATTGAGGTTAATTCTTCTTCATATTTTTTGAAATCATCTGATTGCCACTCAGAATAATTCATCTGCTTCAGGTTATTAATGATGCGTTTAAAATACTGGGCAACGTCTTCAAAAGAGTCGAAATTGAAACTCATGTCGCATATATCCAGAATTTTGTTGAGCATATATTTTTGTCGTTCAATTGGAGTACTCTGGTCGACCTTGTCGAAAGCATCCTGCTGAAGAATGATGAAATCAATAATCTCAGATTTCCAGAATGTTACGTGGTATTCAACCGGAACGCCGTCATCACCCAGGATATTGATCTGTTCAGAAACTTCTTTTCCCCTGAGCAGGATATCTTTTGCTTTTGTAACATGATCCAGCCATTGTTCGGAAATATGTTCAGCCACATATTTCTGTACCTCATCATATTCCAGGTATTTAGAATAACTTTCAATCGGATCGACAGCCGGGTATCTCTTACTGTCGGCACGTTGCTGGGAAAGTGCATAAAAACAGCGTGCAGCCTTTTTGGTTGATTCGGTAACAGGTTCTTTGAGGTTACCACCTGCCGGTGAAACTGTTCCAATAAAAGTTACTGAACCAGATTTGCCATTATTCAGATATACGAAGCCGGCCCGGGCATAAAAATTGGAAATAATAGCTGGCAGGTCCATCGGGTAAGCATCCGGACCAGGTAATTCTTCCATACGGTTGGACATTTCACGCAGCGCCTGTGCCCACCGTGATGTTGAATCGGCCAGCAAGAGTATTTTAAGTCCCATTGAACGGTAATACTCTGCAATAGTCATGGCTGTATAAACTGATGCTTCACGTGCAGCAACCGGCATGTTTGATGTATTTGCAATGATTGTTGTACGCTCAATCAGTTTACGTCCGGTGCGCACATCCTCAAGTTCAGGAAACTCTTTAAATATCTCAACAACTTCGTTTGCTCTTTCACCGCAGGCAGCAACAATAACCATATCGGCCTCAGCCTGTTTTGAAAGTGCATGCTGCAATACGGTTTTGCCACACCCGAATGGTCCGGGAATAAAGCCTGTTCCTCCTTCTGTAATAGGATTTAAAGTGTCGATAACACGCACACCTGTTTCCATTAGCTTAAATGGCCTGGGTTTTTCTTTATAGGTTCTGATTGGGATCTTTACCGGCCATTTTTGCACCATGGTAACCTCAGTCTCCTTTCCGTCTTTTCCTGTTAAGACAGCAATTTTATCTTTTATGGTATATTCTCCGGCCTTAACAATACTTTTTACTTTGAATTGCCCTTCAAACTTGAATGGTACCATTATCTTATGCGGCATCCAGTTTTCTTTGACTTCACCCAGCCAGGTACCGGCTTCAACCATATCGCCCTCTTTTGCAAAGGGCGTAAATTCCCATTTTTTATCGTCATTCAACGGGTTGGTGTATTCACCACGATTCAGAAATACTCCTTCCATCTTATCCAGGTCGTTCTGAAGGCCGTCGTAATTGCGGGACAAGACACCAGGTCCCAGGGTAACTTCCAGCAAATGTCCCATGAATTCAACATCCGAACCGGGTTTGAGCCCACGAGTGCTTTCAAAAACCTGCACGTAAGCATCATCTCCCATCACCTTGATGACCTCAGCCATTAATCTCTCCTCACTCAGAGTGATATAACAAATTTCATTTTGTGATACCGGCCCTTCGGTTTTAACTACAACCAGATTGGCAATGATGCCTGTTACTTTTCCTTTTGTTGACATATCTTCAGTTTCTTAATTTAACGTGTATTCTTCAGGAAATTCATAGCTTTCCTCAAGATCGCGGATTAATTGTTTGAACATCTTTTCGCCGGTTTCCCTGTCAAGTTGCATCCAGCGTTCCAGTAATTCAAGTTTTATACTGTAACTGATCACTCTTTCGATGGTGAAATAATGGAAAAATACCTGATCATCAAGATATTTCCATTTCAGGTTATCAATTTTTTTCTCCCGTTCGAACAAATCACTGTCTTCCAGTATCTGCTGCAGTTCCTGCAGATATGGATAATCATTGCCAAGTGTACTGTCTCTTGATGTTTTGATAAGCAAGGCTGCTACTTCATTGATCTGCAGTATTTCCTCGCCGGGATCAAGATCATGCTTCCTGCTGTTATAAGCTGCAAGCACATTGTTCAGATTCAGCTCAAATTCAAAATAATTCCTCAGAAAATCATTCTTTGTGTCCAGCGCGTGTTCATAATATAACCTGGTGAGCTGATTTTCCTTTGAAAGTTCCGGGAAAATTTCACTTTCGCTGAAAAAAGAATCAAGAAAACTAATCATGTAGGATGGGAGAGGACCTTCTCCGGGTTGTATTTCTCCATTCTTTATCAGCTTAATCTGGTCTTCAAGTAGTTCTCTCGAAAAATTTCCCTTAGATAAAAATTCCTTTCCGGTTTCGTTCAGCAGATTTATGAGGTTTTGATTATCGTAAGTAAGATATAGTAAACCGGTTAATTTAAGATCATCCGGATGTAATTCATCTACAAGATATTCTCTGAATGAATTTACAGAATAGTCTGTTTTTGTATCTTCAGGAAGAACATCAGGTAAACCTGCAATTAAGCAATAGTATTTTCGGGACATAATTAATCCTCTTTTTCTTCAAAAAGCAATCCTGTTATTCTTGGACGCAGATAATCTTTAAAAAATACATTAAAATCTTCATCTGTGAAGCTGATTTTGTAGCTTCCATCAGCCGGACCGATCTGAAAACCATTTCCTGTCTGTTCATCAAATATCAGTTTAACTCCCTTTTCTAGCGTATTTTTGCTTTTTGAGGAGACAAACTCTTTCATTTCTTCCTCCTTATCAGCTGGTAAAATTACCTGCAAACCTTCTTCGCCTGCAGGATCCCATTTATTTACCAATGTTTCAATCAGCTTTTTAACAAAATCAGTGTCTTTAAAAGTATCCTTGACAGATTGGTCAAGGATTTTTCCGCTGATAAGATCAGTGATTTGTTGTTTCAGACTGTTTACTGCCTGGCGGGAAGATAATTTGAGTTCAGATTCAGCATTCTCTTTTAGCTCTTCAGCCTTTTTCTTTGCATCCTGAATCGTTTGTTCTGCCTCGTTTTGTGCTTTTTTAATGATTTCTTCAGCTTCTTTTCTGGCATTACTGGTTATCCTTTCGGCCTCTTCATTTCCTTTGTTGAGACCTTCCTGATAAATCTTTTCTGTTAATTCCTGAAGTTTATTCTCCATGGTATATGATATTTTATTATTTCTTTCCCGAAAAACGTCAAATATATTAAAAAATTTGCATTACTAAGCATGATAAAATTCATCTTTATGAGTGGTTCATATTTAAAGAAAAGAATAGTCTCTGCTTAGCTAAAGCAGGTTGTAAGATTTAATCAGCATATTGTTAAGAATCATTCTGTAAAAACTGAAACATGATTAAAATGACAATTTTTCCAATTTTATACTTATCATTTTCAAATTTTACATACTAATTTTTTTCAATGACAACAAAGTTATAAATTTTTACAATTAATTGTGAAAAGAATAACACAAAATTTGGAAAATTTTGGAATCCCTTTTATTAAGTTACTGAAAATAATTTTAATTCATCTTCCACATTTCATCTTAAATAGCTATATTGACAAAAGAAAACCTAACGAGGTAGATAAATGGGGATAATAGTTTAGCCTTATTACTCATGATGACATCAATGGATCATTCAACAATATTGAAATTCCTTTCAAAACCAGTGGCACCGGTCAAATCTTCTCCGGAAAAGGGAATTTTGTACTGGAAAGAGTATTTTTTCTATTTGTTTAGTGTAACCGGTCTTTATGTTACCTCAATTGTCTACATATTTAGTTTTTTTTATTCGGTTAAAACGCATGTGTATGCAGTTGCTTTCATGGATACAGTTATTTATAGTATTGCTTTAGTTTGTTTTACTTCCAGGCGTTTAGCATTTGGTATTCGAATTTTTATATTTTTATTACTTTTATATATTCTCTCGGTTGGATTGATCTTACTAACTGGCAGCAAGGGAGCAGGTTTTATTTGGTTGATGGCTTTTGCTGTAATGGCAGGAGTTTTTTTACCCTTGCGGTATAATGCTCTCATGATACTGCTCAACTTTTTAACGCTGACCGGGATAGGATATTTAATTAAGCATGACCTATTGTCTAATGGACAATTCATTTATTTTGATTATGAGTTTATACCCTGGATTATTGACAGCATAAATTTTGTAGGATTGAATATAATTCTGGTGATTACAATTGCCGGGATATTAAATGGACTGGAAAAACAAATTGCAAAAGAGAGAGAGCTGAACAGTGAACTTGAACGCGATCAAAAGGAGCTGAAAAATATGGTAGCAAAAGCTGAAGAATCAGATAAATTGAAATCTGCCTTTCTGGCAAATATGTCGCATGAAATCAGAACTCCCATGAATGCTATACTGGGATTTTCGGAATTGATGATGAACAGATCCCTTCCGGAAGAAAAAAAATCTATGTATGTATCAATTATCAGACAAAAGGGAGAATTATTACTCAATTTATTAAATGACATTATTGATATCTCTAAGATACAGGCGAATCAACTCACTATTCGCAAAGAAGAGTGTAATGTTAACGATATGTTAGATCAACTGCATTATTCATCGCAACAAATGATTAAGATGTATTTCAGGGAAGATCTGGATATAGTGCTGGTGAATCAATTTGGAAAAGAGAATTTGAGATTAATGGCAGATAGCAACCGGCTGGAACAGGTTTTTACAAATCTGTTGAATAATGCGATTAAATTTTCAGAGGGCACTGCAATTAAATATGGAATAGATACTATTACTGAGAGAGAAATTGTTTTTTTTGTATCCAATACTGGAGAAGAACTTACAGAAGAGCAGCAAGACTATATTTTTAAACGATTTCGCCAGGTTGATAGCTCCATAGGTAGCGGGACCGGAGGTACCGGGCTCGGACTGGCCATTTCCAGGTCCCTTACTGAGCTGATGGGAGGGCGTATTTGGGTAACTTCAAAAGACAGGACAAACACGTTTTATTTTTCAGTTCCCCGGAATTAATCAGAATTAGGAACAAGGTATTCAAATTTAGTTTTAGTAACAAATCAGGCTGGATTAATGAATGGCGTTAAAACTGTCAGACACCTTCGTAAACCAAAGAAATGTAAGGCAATTTAAATAAGTCCCCAATATTGTTAAATGACCGATTAAGGTGTCTGACAGTTATAGAAATTTTCATATTACTGTTTTCAAAGCTTAAAACTCAGAAGTAAAGTGAAATTTAATATCGGGAAATTTTTCCTGGGCCATCTGCAGTGCGTAGGCTGAATCAGCTAAATACACCTCACGTCCTTCTTTGTCCTCAGCCAGTTGGTTATATTTGCGTTTTCTGAAATCTTCAAGTTGAATTTTATCATCACTTTCAATCCAACAGGCTTTGTGCAGAGGAATTGCCTCATAACGGCATTTTGCACCGTATTCGTGTTCCAGCCGGTATTGTATCACATCAAACTGTAATGCGCCAACTGTACCAATAATTTTACGACCGTTTAATTTACTTATAAAAAGCTGGGCAACGCCTTCATCCATCAGCTGGTCAATACCCTTTGCCAGTTGTTTGAATTTCATTGGATCAGCATTTTCAACATAACGAAACAATTCAGGTGAAAAACTGGGAATTCCTTTGTAATTAATTATTTCGCCTTCCGTAAGCGTGTCACCGATTTTAAAGTTTCCGGTATCATGTAACCCAACTATATCACCCGGAAATGCCTCTTCAACAACCGACTTTTTATCAGCCATAAAAGCAGTAGGACTTGAAAATTTAAGGGTCTTGTTTTGCCTGACATGAAAGTAGTTGGTATTTCTTTGAAACTTACCGGCACATATTCGCAGAAATGCAATGCGGTCCCGGTGATTTGGATCCATATTGGCATGAATCTTAAATATGAAACCGCTGAATTTCTCTTCCAGAGGTTCAACTTTTCTTTCCTGAGTGCTGTAAGGCTTAGGTATTGGGGCAATATCAATAAAACAGTCGAGCAACTCACGCACACCAAAATTGTTTAGGGCACTCCCGAAAAATACAGGTGCCAGTTTCCCTGCGAGGTATGTCCCTCTCTCAAATTCCGGATAAACACCATTTACAAGTTCCAGTTCTTCCCGCAGTGTATCAGTGTCATCACCAATATATTTATTTAAATCAGGATGATCGATATCAGTAAACTCTATGGTGTCGGTAACCACCTGTTTTTCTGCAGATGTAAATAAATTAAGCTGCTTTTTATAAATATTATATACGCCTTTGAATGAGGGCCCCATATTTATAGGCCAGCTGAGCGGGCGAACATCAATTTTTAACTCCTCCTCAATCTCATCCAGCAACGAGAACGGATCTTTCCCCATTCTGTCAAGTTTATTTATGAAAACAATAACGGGGGTATTTCGCATGCGACAAACTTCCATCAGTTTGCGGGTTTGTGCTTCAACCCCTTTAGCCACATCAATAACAATAATTACACTGTCAACAGCTGTCAGGGTACGGAAAGTGTCTTCTGCAAAATCCTGGTGTCCAGGGGTATCGAGGATATTTATCTTAATGTCTTTGTATTCAAAACCCATTACTGAAGTGGCAACAGAAATGCCCCTTTGCCGCTCAATTTCCATAAAATCTGAGGTGGCTGTTTTTTTAATTTTGTTTGACTTTACTGCTCCTGCAACATGGATAGCACCACCAAATAACAATAGTTTTTCCGTCAGGGTTGTTTTTCCTGCATCAGGATGACTTATGATTGCAAATGTTCTTCTGCGTCTGACTTCTTCTTTGAAACCCATTTATATTGCTTTATGAATGTCTGTTAAATGAACATCTGAAAAAATTAATGTCCGTTTTTTCAAGTGTGCAAAGATACATTATTTGACAGAGAGTCAATAAAAGATTATAAGATTTGTATATGACACCTAATGCGCCGGAACAATCTATATTTATATTGTTGTATTTTTGCAATAACGCAGTTATCGGATATTATGGACAGATACTAAATATGTTTTAGCAGCAAACATTTTTTAAGGGCACAAAATTTTTGTTATCTTGGAGGAGATTTCTGATGAAATATGCAGTAAATGGAAAAGCCCTAATAATACCTTAAACTTACTAAATATGGTTGCAAGCCGAAAGAATATACTGGTGGCAATTGATTTTGAAGAGCAGTCTTTACTGGCTCTGGATCAAATAATAAAGTTGGCTGAGTTCTTGCGTTCAGGAATAACGCTTTTACATGTCATTGAAACCGGGAATATCTTTGACCGGTTTTTTCGTTTTGGCGAGGAAGATTTGGAGAGGGCCAAGGCTTTAGCACAGAAGAAACTTGATGAGTTGAGTGCTAAATATGCAGGTGAAGTTTCAATAAACTTTGAAACAATTGTTGAAACAGGAAAAGTTTATTCAAAAATCCTTTCTATTTCTAAATCCATGCAGGCCAGGTTTGTGATTATCGGTAAAAATGCTTCTGATTCCAATCAGCGGACTATGCTCGGTTCCAATGCTATTCATGTGGTTGAAGAAGCAAAAGTACCGGTTATTACGGTTGCCGGTCGTGAACATAAAATCGGATACAGAAATATTGTTGTGCCGCTTGATCTTACCAAGCAAACCCGGGAACAGATATTTAATGCACTTACTTTCGGGATGTATTATAAGGCACATATAAAACTTGTCTCCGTCCTGATAGGGGGTATTAAAGCCCGAAAAAGCCGTATCTTTACAAAATTAAAAAGAGCACAGCGAACTTTGCTTGAAAATGGCGTAGATTGCTCAATAGAATTATTGAAAAGAAGCGAAAAGCATCCTTATGAACTGGTAATGGAATATGCTGAAGAAATTGATGCTGACCTGATTATGGTTATGACCCATCAGGAATCTACTTCGAATGATAATTATATTGGTGCTTTTGCCCAACGTATTATCAATTATTCAAATGTGCCTGTATTAAGTTTTACTTCTGCTGCTTCAGGTGAAGATGAATCTATTGTAAAAATGGTGGTTGATCCGCTCAATTTGTTTACAGAAAAAAAGAAGAAGAAACGTTTTGTAAAGTTTAAATCGTAAATGTGATATATGGAAAGAAACAGAAAACTGGAACGCTATCAAAGATTATATGATCAGATTGAAGGATTGATGGCAAAGAGTGAGAATGAATTGTCCCGGATGGCAACTATTAATGCCTTGTTGCATCATAAAATGAAAGGATTTTTCTGGACCGGATTTTACCTGTTGCAGGAAGATGGCAGGTTATGTGTCGGACCTTACCAGGGACCGGTAGCATGTCAGGAATTAGCCAAAGATACAGGTGTATGCCGGGCCGCTATCAATGATAAAAAACCTGTTATTGTTGGTGATGTGAACCAGTTTCCCGGACATATCGCATGCGACTCTCGTTCAAAATCGGAAATTGCTGTTCCCGTGAGAAACAGAAGTGGGAATGTGTTTGGTGTGCTGGATATTGACAGTAACGTCTTTAATAATTTTGATGAAACCGATGCAAATGAGCTTACCAAAATTCTCACACTGATCAACCTATGAAATTTTATTTTCCCCTGCGCCACCTTTTAAACGGTGCCGTATTGTTTAGCTTGTGAACGGGGCGACCAATGGGGAAAATGCCTTCGTTTACAAACCGAATGTCTTCAATGGAATAAAATGCTTTTGGATTGAATTTTCGGATAATTTCAATCACCTCATTTAGATGATTCCGTTGTACAATGGTATAAATAATATGCACATTTTCTTTGCTTCCCATAGCTTCAACAACTGTAGTTCCATAACCCTTCTCATTCAGAAAGTGAATCAGCTCACGGGCATCATGCCGTGTGATGATCCGGATATTCAGGATGCCCATTGCAAGCTTTTCTTCAACAAGAAGACCAACATAGTTCCCGGTTGCAAATCCACCGGCATAAGCAACATAATTTACCCAGTTATCAAGATTTTCCATTATCCTGCTGATTGCAATTATCCATATTAGTACTTCAAAAAATCCTAAAACAGGGGCTACTGTTTTCATTCCCTTCGAAACAAAAACAATTCGCATGGTACCAATGGTAACATCGAAAATCCTTGCTATAAAAATCAGAACAGGAATAACTATACAGGTAAATGTTTGCGAAGATAAAAATGCGGTTTCCATATCCTTATTTTATTTACTATATAATTTTGGTTTGCCAGACAAAATTATGCTATTTTATCCTTGGTGATTTCAATCCTGTTTAATTTAAGCCAATAAAAATAATATCCGGTCATAAATGATGAGAAATCTTTCTTCGCTAATTTAAAGAACAGGAAAAAAAAGTATAAATATCATAATGTATGAATTAAGATATTTTATTGATAAACAGTAATAAATTAAGTTTTTTTCAGTCCTGATGATGCTTAACGATTTGGGAAAAGTAGAAATAGTATCTTAAAATATTGCATTTATCTGATTCATAGCGTACATTTGGTGGGAATTTTATCGTACAGCGTGAAAACATAAAAGATACCTTTATAAGGTAATCCCCTTTTTTTAATAGGTATGAAACGTGTAAGTCACTCATTGTGTGAATTTGAGCTTAAAAGATGTTTTGTCTCTGAAATGTTATTTATTGATATTTCATTAGATAAAGTACTAATGAGGAAATTACCTCTTGTAGTCAAATATATATTATTAGTTCTCTTATTTTTAATTCTGATATTTTTCAATAGCTGTAATAATACTTCCCCAAAACCAGAGAATAATAAATCCATGCTGTTGGATGATAGCATTGCTTCCCTGAAACGTGCACAGGCATTAGTCGATCTGGCATCTACCTATCTGCCTGATTCGCCTTCTCTCACGGTAACCTACTGTATGCAGTCTCTTGAAATTTCAGAGAAGTATAAGGATACCCCTCTGATTAATAATGCTAAACTTGAGATGGCAGAGGCCAGGAACAGTCTGGATCAGTACCATCAGGCCCTTGCTTTATACCTTGAGGTGGTTAATTACTTTGAGGACAAAGGAGATAATACTCAAACGGCAGAAATCAAGTTTCAGATTGGAAGGCTGAATTACTATACAAGCAGGTATGAGAATGCCCTGAAATCTTATCAGGAAGCTGCAAAATTATATAAGGAGCTTGGCAATGAGCAAAAGGTAGCTACAGTATATCAAAATATTGGTATTGTCTATACTGATATCCCTGATTATGATAAAGCCCTGGAATATTACCAGAAGGCATTGTTAATTAATCAACAAACTAAAAATTTACCTAAGATTGCTGCACTTTATCAAAATATAGGGATTGTCTATTATAACTGGGGGAACTATTCCAGCACTATTCAATATTACAATAAATCACTTTCAATTTTTAACCAGTTGGGTAATCAGGAGGGAATTGCAACAACATCCAATAATATCGGATTGGTTTATGAGGTTATGGGCAATTATTCCAGGGCGCTTGAATATTATAAGCATGCACTGAATAAATTTCA
>DASQZP010001051.1:0-13053 GCA_035638655.1 Bacteroidales bacterium | reverse complement strand
GATCCGGTATATATCAGTGGTTGATGAGCATCTGCTTGGCGTTCTGACTGATTATGCGTTCAGTAAAGCCGTAAATACTGGTGAACCTGTGGCAGTCAGGGCATTTTCTCTTGATATGCTGGAACAGGCAGGCATACGTGTTCCTGAACTTCAGAATGAGATAAGACTTTTTATGCAAAACATGAGTGAACAGGAAGATGGAAATATTGCCAGGAAAGCAGGTAAAATGAGTACCGGAAAGTCAAGGTTTAGCTAAATCCTTGTTTATTATAGGTTGATATTCTTTTAAATTCATCGCTTTAAGATATATTTAACAAATATCTGCTGTTTTATTTGTAACAAAAGCTGCACTGTTTAAGTAAAAGAAGAAGATTTGTTTTGAACAGGATCCTTCTTTGCATCATTCATCTGATTATTAAGTTAAATAAGCGAAGAATGCTGAAGACGGGCCAACAAAAGGAATACCTTGAAATATGGCGATACAGGATGCGACGCTCATGCAGCGTTTTGCTAAACTTCTCAGAAATAATCGTGAATTGACCAAACAGAATGCGGTACTTTCCCGGGAGAACCAGGAATTGCTTGCTGAAAATGAGCATTTTCATGGGTTGTTGAAGGAGTTGAATGAAGCTGTAATTGCCAGTAAAGGGGAACTGGTAAATAGGCCAAAGTCTTCACGCCTTAATATGGTGACGGTTCTTTTCGCTGATATTGAAGGTTTTGATAAGCTTTCCGGCAGCTATAATAAATTTCGGTTTCTTGATCATCTTGATCGTATCCGCCTTGGATTTGATCGTATTATTCGACAGTTTGATATTCAGAAGATAAAAACAATTGGTGATGTTTACCTTTGTGCCGGCGGTATTGAGGAACCTAATTTTACTAATCCTGTTGAGGTGTTGCTGGCAGCGCTGCAATTGCAACATTTTCTGTTAGAATATCAAAATACTGATGAACAGGTTTGGGCTTTGAAGATCGGTATTCATACCGGCCCTGTTACTGCATCAGTGAGCGGACGTAAAAAAGTATCCTACGATATTAAGGGTGATACAGTTAATATAGCAGCACGTATCGAATCGGTTACCGATATGGGTGCCATTCTTGTTTCGGGAATGACTTATGAACTTGTTAAGGAATTTTTCGTATGTGAATTCTGGGGTAAACTACCTGTAAAGTACAAAGGGAATATGGTTTTATACAGGGTGCTGTCCCTGAAGCCCGAGTTAGAAGATGAAGGCGCCTCCGGAAAACCAAATGAACAGTTCAAAATAAAATTTAAGCTCATTCAGTTCACTCAGCTGCAGGAAGCTATTCTTGATAAGCTTGAGAAAGAGCTGCCAAAAAATTTGTATTACCACAGTGTGAAGCATACCGTTGATGTAGTAACTGAGGTTGAATTGATTGGCTGGGCAGAAGGTGTCACTGATGAAGAAATGTTATTACTGAAAACAGCCGCACTCTTTCATGATTCCGGACATATTAAATCTTATCGGGATCATGAACAACAGGGATGCCTGTTGGCCCGGGAGATGCTGCCGGGATATGAATATACCGACGGGCAGATTGATCGCATTTGTGAATTGATTATGGCTACTGAGATGCCCCCTTCTCCCAAAAATCTGCTGGAAGAAATTATTTGCGATTCCGATCTTGATTACCTCGGGCGTGCAGATTTTATTCCGGTTTCAAACTCACTTTTTCAGGAACTTCAGGATCAGGGTATGGTCGAAGATATGAATTCATGGAATAAAAAACAGATCGAATTTATTTCCAATCATCATTATTATACCAAAACAGCCAGGGCTTTAAGGGAAGTGAATAAACAAAAGCAGATAGAACGTATTCAATCCCTGATAAGTGACTAGTCGATAACCTCTGAAATTTCTTTCTTTTCTTCCGGTTCCTGATCATCCATCAGTATTATATTTTTAAACTTCTGGTAAACAAAGGAGATAATCAGCAAGAGCACTCCCAAAGCTATAAATACAATCATTTTACCCAAGGTGGAAATGTTCATCAGATCAAATATAAATAGTTTAACCAGTGTGACCAGAAACAGGAAAATACCCGCCAGCCTCAGTATTTTACGTTTTCGTCTGAAACCGAGTAAAATAAGGAAAAAAGAATACACACCCCACAATATACTGATCCCTGTCTTGATGACTACGTTTCCTGAATGCCCGGCTGAGAAAAGGTAGACTAATTCATTACTGAGCAGAATAAGTACAATGGCATGCATTAGTAATATACTCCATTTTTTTAATGTCTGACCTGTTTTCAGGGTGAAAAGTGACCTGTTTGTTGTATAAAGAAGAAAACCAAGAAATGCATAGGAAATATATCTCGTGAACTGCAGGTTTACTTTGATGCGCATTTCATGATTAACCGCAGGATGCACCACCAGGGATACTGAATTGAGATCGCTGAGTTTGAACAGAAGGTATCCTGCTGTTAATATGAGCGCTGCCAGCAACATGGTTGCGGCTAATTTTACCGATTTAATGAAATATATGTTGATGAGCAATGTAATAGCCACAAAGAGAGCACTGTAATTAAACAGCCAAACTGATTGTTTTACCCGCAACAGCTCTTTTAAACCTGATTCATTATGTGCAAGCTCGGAAATACGGTGTTGGTACAGGTTTGATATTTCAAGTCGCAGCGACATCCAGGTTACAATGAGGAATATGCCGGTAAGTACAATTACAGATAATTCCTTTAGGTTGTCGCCGGATTCATCAATTCTGTCGTTTTGCCGGATAAAATATAGTGAAGTTCCCAATGCTGCTATTGTGAACAGGGAATTCAAAAAATAATAGTTAAGGAACGGATTTCCGGCAACAGGTTGGCCGCTGTAAAATAAGCCATAGCCATCAATCCAGTCAATGGTGATACTTATCACGGTAAGTATACTCAATGCCATTCCAATCCATTTATAAAAACTCACCTGTCTTACGGTACCAACATAAAATAATACCGCAGTTTCGAGGGCCCATAATACGGTGATCCATTTACCTGATAATTCAACAGGTATTGATAATGTGATAAATGCAAGCGCCAGACCGGTGATAAGTAAACGCAAATTTTTATCCGTGTTCCGGTTGTAGTATATCAACAAGACTACTGCCGTGTGTATAAATGCATTAACAATGGTAAATAACCCCATGTATTCTCCATGGTCAATCATTCTGAACACCCTGATTCCTGAGGCATAGAAAAGAAATGAATTGAGCAGTATTATTACTATATCACCCGAATTGTATATCTCTTTTCTGACCAGTTTATATGCCAGTACACTTAAATAAAAGAGCAGGAAAAATGCACTAATGGATAGCAGTGCAGTATGGCGATCTGCCGGATAATCATAGGTAGTGAGAAACCAAACCTCAAAAATAAGCCATGTCAGACCAAAAGCAAAATAATTCAGCAGTTTCCAGTATTTCTTGAAAGCCAGCACCAGGATACCCAGGTTGATGATGCCGGTGTAAATAAACATAAGAGCCGGTTGCCTGCTGCTGATTCCCAGCAGAAAAGGAATACCATAAGCTCCTGCTAATCCAAAAATACCAATGATCTGGGTGTTGTATTTTATTGCAGCCATTACAGTTACCGAAGTAAATAGTACCATGAGCAGAAATACCGGCCACATTCCCATAAAATGATAAAAACTATATGCTATGTAAGTAGTAAAATAGAAGATGGCCAATCCGCCGCTGAATAGAACAGCTGAAAAATTATGGTAGTTTTTATAGATACGCCAGGCAATCAGCAACAGAATCCCGCCTGAAAGATAGGAGAGTATAATCCGCGTGGTGTGATTGATCCATTCATTTTCAATGGCATAATTGGCGAAAATTGCAACACCAAGCAACAGGATCAGAATTCCTGCTTTGTTAATTATGTTTCCCCCGATAAATTCTTCAATATTTCGTTTTTGCTTAATTCCCGACTTTTCTGCTTTTCCTTTGGTTGCAGAAGGCTCTGAAACATCCTTTCCGGTAACTGGTTCATAATTTTGTTCTTCTTCAGCCAGGGGAAAAGGAGTTGAAGTTTTATGTTTAAGCTTGTTTATTTCTCTTCGCAAACCTGCGATCTGCCGGTTGTTTTCTTCCTGCAGCTTTATAAGCCTGCTTAATTTATCATCAAGTTCCTGATAAGGATCGGTTGCCATAGCCTGGTATTTTAGCACATCTAAGATACAAGATTTTTTTTATGAAAGGACATCCGGAAGGGAAGAAGCTTTTTTCCGTTTTTTCAGGTACTTTTACAGTTGTTTGAGGAGGTATATTTTCATTGTTTTAGCCGAATAATAAGTTTTTCACTGATTCAACATCTTAAAATTATAACTTTGCAGGTTAATGAACTCCATAATTATTAGGTGATGAGATATTTATTTATTTTAATAATGATAATTTTGCCTGCGAATGTTTTTGGGCAACAAGAGGTTAAGCCCGAGGGCGGGTTATTGGCGTTTTCTGTTATTTTCCTGTTGGCTTTGATATTGGGGCTGCTGTATTTTGCTTTCAGAAGGAATGAGAAAACAGTTCATCCTGTCAGACTTCAAATAAAACTGAAATTGTTTCATGATGATTATTCTGGCCGGGGGAACAAATATTTTTATCGTAAGCTTGAGGTAAAAATTTCAAACAGGGGTAAATCCCCTGTTGAATTTTCATCACCACTTATTCAGTTTGAAAGACTTAATAAAAAACGAAAATTTAAACCAAAAATGCAGGAAGAGCAGCGACTTTATCCATTATCGCTTTATCCCGGTACTGATCATACATTTAAAATCGATATCGGAAAATTCTATCAGATAGACGCTGCACTGCAAAATTATAAGAGGATCAGGCTGCTTATTCCTGGTATTGAAGGTGAAATCATTAAGCAGCAGGTACTCAAATTTTAATCTTCGTCACCTCCTTCGTTTTCTTCATCCTCATTTATTTGTTCTTTTTTTAGCACACTACCTGAAGGATCAATGGCAACCTCCATATTGGAATCCCCTTTCTCAAGCATGAATTCGAATACTTTACCATCTTTGGTCACCGAGATTTCCGACTCTTCCGTTTTAAACCCTGGAAATTCCTTATTTAGTGTAGCCTGAACGACTGAAGGGATCTCTTTTTTAGAAATTTCATATTCTGTTTCTTTCCAGTTTCCTGAATTGTCAAAATTAGCCGAATAATTTTTCCCGTCCATTTTGAATTCAGCTTCCCATTCCTTTGCATTTTCCTGGCTCCACTTAACTTTTGAAACGCTGGTGAATTTTTTAGAGAAGGCAGATTTTACGTTGGCAGGAACATTTTCATTTTGTTGTCCACAGGCAGTTAAGCCTGCTAAAAATGCGACTGACATGATTAACATTAGTTTTCTCATAATTTCATTTTTTTTAAATTAATACTTTTTACATTTCAAAGGTAGGCTTTGATTCTTAAGGAATTTTAAAGTCATATTTTTCTGAAGAATTAAATTTTAAAAAATTATTTTCACCTAACTGAGAAGGTAAATAAGAATGATTTTTAATAAATTTGGTTTACTCCTGATTAATTCAACAGGTTTTTTTATACTTCATTAAAGTATACCGGGTGAAGAAAGTTAAAAAAAAACAAAACAGGGTGCTGGGGAAACAAATGATTTATTCCGATCCTGTTGATGATGTGAAACAAAAGAAAACTGGGAATTCATTAACTTTTGAGACTAACGGAATCTCTCCATCCGGCAATCCTCATATTGATACAGATCATCTGCGCCTGATGATTGAATACACTCATTTGGCACTTGTTCTCCTTGATCTAGAGGGTTATGTGATTGAATTTAATCAGAAAGCAAAGCAATTATGCAAGAAACTCACGGGAAAAACATTACTTCCTGAAACTCATCTTAAGACATATTTGATTAAAGATAATGAATCAATTCTCCTGTCAAGGTTTGAAGAAGCTGGAGAAGGAAAAACTGCTGCTTCAGTCTTTAAGTTTGACTACGAAGGAACAGATAACTGGTATGAGCTTCGTTTTATACCAGTTATCAATATGGAACAAACCAAATTTATAAACCTGGAAATATCAGATATAACCGAACAATATATTACTGCTCTTCAATTGCAGAAGAATGAAAGTCAGCTGAACGCAATTTTTTCTTTTGCCGGAGTGGGTATAGGCTTGTCTTCCCTTGAAGGCAAATGGTTGCGTTGCAACGAAGCCATGTGTGAGATGACAGGGTTCACCGAAGAGGAATTGTTAAATATGACAATAAGTGACCTCACGCATCCGGCTGACCGCGATATTACTCAAGAACATCTTGATGATGTTGTCAGCAAAACTATTTCTAATTACCGGATTGAAAAGCGTTATCTCAGAAAGAATAACACATGGTTCTGGGCAGATGTATCTGTGACTCCCCTTCTGGACTCACAGGGAGACATTCAGGCGTATATTGGTATTTTTTCTGATATAACAACTAATAAAAATGCAGAAAAGGCCTTAAAACTGACACAATCAACAGTTGATCATGCTTCAGTGAGTATTGTCTGGCTCAATACTGATGGTAAATTGATTTATGCCAATAATAATACTTTACAATATTTACAGTACAGCAGAGAAGAATTATTAAACATGTTCATCTGGCAGCTTGATAAAGACTATAACAAGCAAAAATTGCAAGATGATATTGAAAAGCTGCGAAGAAAGGAAAGTCTTGTGATGGAACGGATCCACAGGACCAAAACAGGTGATCAGATTCCTGTACAAGTGGTGGCAAATCTGTTTGTTCAGAATGATGAAACATACATCTGTACGTTTGTTCAGGTGATTACCGAGAGGAAAAAAGCAGAACTTGCGTTGAAAGAAAGTGAGGAATGGTTCAGGCAAATTTTTGACCAGTCTCCTGTTGGTATTGCCATTGTCTCTCTTGATCAGCAATTTGTCAGGGAGAATCAGATGCTTGGGACTATTCTTGGTGCAGAGCAGAAAGATTTTAGCAGGATAAAGGTAAATGAAATTGTACATAATGACGACCGGGATCTGCTGCAATTACAGTTTAATCAACTAATGCTTGGAGAGATTGCCAAAATTTCACTGGATTTACGGTGTATTCGTTTTGATGGACCGCTTGTCTGGATCCGGATGAATATCAGATCTCTTTCAAATGCCAACGGAAATATAGTGCAGATGCTTCTCATTATGGAAGATATCACCTCAAGAAAAAATACAGAACAAGCTTTAAAAGAAAGCGAAGACCGGTTCAGAAAGTTTTTCGATGAAGATGCTTCTGTCAAACTACTGGTTGATCCCGACAGTGGGATAATCAAAGATGCAAACAAGGCCGCGGTATCATTTTATGGCTATAATCGTGAACAGCTTGTTAAAATGAAAATTTCTGATTTAAACCGTTTACCACAAAGGGTGATGATAAAGGAGCTGGTGGAAACAAAGGTTAAGGCTACTAATTATTTTGAACGAACCCACTGGCTTTCAAAAGGGGCCTCACGAGAAGTTGAGATTTATGCTACATCGCTAAATATTGATCACCATATATTTCTGTTTTATATTATCCATGATGTAACCAGTCGAAAAGTTGCCCTCGAAGCACTCAGGATAAGTGAAGAACGCTATCGTGTATTATTTGAACACTCTGCTATACCCATCTGGGAGGAAGATTTCTCCAGTGTGAAAAAATATCTTGATGAACTAAAAAAGAGCAAAAGAAATACTGATCTCAGAAATTATCTCGAGGAAAATCCTGATGAAGTTATTAATCTCGTCTCAATGATTAAAGTTTCTGATGTGAATCAGAAATCTGTGGAATTTTTTGAGGTGGAAGAAAAGGGCAAACTGATCAGAAACCTTGTAAATAATTTTACAAGCGAAATGCTTGACGTTTACCGCGAAGAGATGTTGGTGCTGGCGGAAGGAAAAACTTCATTCAGTGCTGAAATTCCGGTTGTTACCGGTTCGGGGAAAAACAAAGTTATTGCTGTAAATCTTTTTGTTACACCGGGTTTTGAGCCAACCCTTTCACGGGTATTGGTTTCCTTTGTTGATGTTACTACACGTGTAAAAGTTCAAAAAGAATTACAGGAGTCAGTTCGAAAACTGAATAAACTCAATGCTACTAAAGATCGCTTTTTTTCAATTATAGCCCATGATCTGAAAAACCCTTTTAACAGTATTCTTGGTTATGCGGAATTATTAAGACAAAATCACAAAAAATATGATAATGAAAAAAGGGAATTGCTGATTCAAAATCTTTTTGATAGTTCCACCAAAGCATACGAATTACTTGAAAATCTGCTGGACTGGGCAAGGTCACAACTTGGTAGGCTTGAATTAAGGAAGGAAAGAATTAACCTGCCAACTGTTGTGCAGGAAGTGACCAGCGCACTAGCGATGCATGCCTTCCAGAAAAATATAAGTATTTCAACAGATATTGATCAGAACATGTATGTTGTTGGGGATACATATGTACTTCAAACAATTCTGCGGAACCTGCTTTCAAATGCAATTAAGTTTACCGGTGAGGATGGCACTGTCAGAATTGAAGCTTATGAATCCTATAACCTTGTTAATATTGTTGTAAAAGATACAGGAATTGGCATCCCTGTAAAAATTCAGGATAAATTATTTTCTCTTGAGGGAATCTATACTACAAAAGGAACCGGTAACGAGAGGGGAACCGGCCTGGGCTTGCTTCTTTGTGCTGAATTTGTTGAAAAACTGGGAGGAACGATCCGCGTAAAAAGTAAACCCGGAGAAGGCAGTACTTTTAATTTTACTGTACCAAAAAAATAAAGAATGATTAAATTTGCTGTTTTTCACGGAGTGTTTTTTAATGTATGCAATAGTTGATATAGAAACAACGGGTGGAAGTCCGCTTTACGAGAAAATTACTGAGATAGCGATCTATGTCCACGATGGATTCAAAGTAGTGGACGAATTTTCAACGTTGATTAATCCCGAAAAATCAATTCCATATTTTATCACCGGTCTTACCGGGATTACTAATGAGATGGTTGCCGATGCACCTAAGTTTTATGAGGTTGCCCGCAAGATTGTGGAAATGACTGAGGATAAAATATTTGTTGCGCACAATGTAACTTTCGATTACAATTTTATCCGCACTGAATTTAAAAACCTGGGCTATGAATTTCGAAGAGAAAAACTATGTACTGTCAAGTTCAGCAGGAGAGTGCTTCCCGGGAAAAAATCCTATAGCCTTGGAAACCTTTGCGCCGACATGGGTATACAGATAAATGGGCGGCACCGGGCTGCTGGTGATGCTTTTGCTACTGTTAAACTGTTGGAGATTTTACTCACCCGCACCGGAAATACTCCATTATTATTTGATCAGGTGCGAAATAACTCTAACAGAGAGGTACATTTTAATTTTGATCGGAAAATTCTTGATGAATTACCGGAAGAACCTGGTATTTACTATTTCCATAATGATACAGGAAAGATTATTTATGTGGGAAAAAGTAAGAATATTCGCCAGCGGGTTATGTCACACCTTTATAATAATGCAGGTCGAAAAGCAATGGAGATGAAAGAAAAAATTGCTGATATTTCATGGGAACTTACCGGAAATGAACTAATTGCATTGTTGCTTGAGTCAGACGAAATTAAGAAACACATGCCCGTGTATAACCGAACCCAGCGCCGTTCGGGCCAGCACTATGGTTTATATGCTCGATTTAGTCCGGAAGGGTATTTATGTTTGTCTGTTGAAAAAAATGCTACAGCCAACGAAATACCGGTAACATCATTTAACAATAAAAAAGAAGCGACTACAGTTGTTGAAAGACTTGTAGGGAAGTATGCTCTATGTCAGAAACTTACCGGATTATATAAATCAAGCACACACTGTTTTCACTATGAAATAGGTGCCTGTCACGGAGCATGTATTGGTAAAGAACAGGCAGCAGTTTATAATCAAAGGGTTGAAAATGCCCTTAATGAACTTAGTTTTGAAAATAAAAATTTCATTCTCATTGATAGGGGCAGAAACTCGCAGGAATTCTCTGCTGTCAGCATAAAAAACGGGAAATATATCGGCTTTGGATATTTTAGTGAGGAAGTCCTTGATAATACTCCGCTTATTGAAGAATGTGTTAAAAAATATCCTGATAACCGGGATGTTCAGCAAATTCTGCGTAACTATATCTTTAAAAATGACGTCCTTAAAGTGATTTCTTATTAACTTTGACAGTGTGAAGTGATTTTTGGAGTAATCTGTAACAACAGGTTCAAATTTCCTCTTAACATTGCTGCTGTTTTTCTGTTATGTATATTAACAGGGTCGTTTCGAAAGATTTTCCTGGGAATTTCAACATTATTTCAGATAGTTATGCAAAAACAAATCTTTAAGACTAAACCTGACAACTATGAAAAACTGGAGCTTTTCACTTGTTATTGCTTCAATTATAATTATCCTGGCTGTACTTGTTACCCACCGGACTGATTTCAGCAATTTTTTTACTTCACTCTCATTGATGCAAATATTAATTACTTTCCTTAAGTCGTTGGTAGTTGTCGCTGTATTATCTATTGCTGCAAGCATAACCATACCTGCCCTTATCCTTGATTTAATTCTTCTGCTTTTTACGCATTACGATTTTCCTGTTATCCGTTTTTTATGGGGACTGGCATGGGGAGATATTGCTATTTCCTGGTACTGGCTGCCATCAGACGGGAACGCATTATTTGTTAGTGCCATAATTCTTGGGATTATTGGTTGGTACGCAAAATAATGCTTGAATGATTGAAATAAAGTAACAGATAATTTTAGAGATTAATAATCGCTGGTAAGCTGGTAATATTTTACTTATCCTGCATATATTTTCAAACATAATTTGTTGATATATTCTGAATAGTATTGAAAGACAGTCTCCCAATGTTTTGTTATTTTTGCAACAGGAAATTAACCAAAACACAGAAGAACCGATGATAGTATTCTTTAAGCACCCCGCTGGTAAAATATTTGCCGTACAAACCAATGAATCTCTTATCCCTGATGATCTTCACAAACTTTCCTGGCTCTTTGGGAATGCACAACTTCTGAACATGCAAAACGTGAAAGGAACTTTCATCGGTCCCCGACGCGAAATGGTTACTCCCTGGAGTACCAATGCAGTTGAGATAACCCAGAATATGGGGATCAACGGTATTATCCGGATTGAGGAGTTTATACCTGATAATTCCGGCAAACCTGAGTATGATCCCATGCTTAGAAGAATCTATGATTCGCTTGATCAGGAATTGTTTACGATCAATAAAAAGCCGGATCCGGTTCTTTTTATTGATGATATACAGGCTTATAACCAAAAAGAAGGCCTTGCACTGAGTGCTGAGGAAGTTGGCTACCTGGAAGAAATAAGCAAAAAACTGGGGAGAAAGCTTAGTGACAGTGAGATTTTTGGTTTCTCCCAGGTAAATTCAGAACATTGCAGGCATAAAATCTTTAACGGAAGCTTTATCATTGATGGCAAAGAGATGAGTCTTTCACTTTTTGACATGATCAGAAATACCACTAAGGTCAACCCCAACCGGGTAGTGTCAGCATACAAAGATAATTGCGCGTTTATCCAGGGGCCGGCCGCAGAGCAGTTTGCACCTGCATCCCAGGATAAGCCTGATTATTTTGTCATTAAGGATGAAGAAACAGTGTTATCACTAAAAGCTGAAACACATAACTTTCCCACAACGGTAGAGCCTTTCAATGGAGCTGCTACCGGAACAGGTGGCGAAATACGTGACCGGATCGGAGGAGGCAAGGGGGCTGTTCCGCTTGCCGGAACGGCGGTGTATATGACCTCGTACCCCAGAACTGAGGGTGATCGTTCCTGGGAAAAGGCCACAACACCTCGTGAATGGTTATACCAAACCCCGGAAGAAATTCTTATCAAAGCCTCTAACGGAGCCAGTGATTTTGGTAACAAATTTGGTCAGCCACTGATTTGCGGCAGTCTGCTCACTTTTGAACATTTTGAAGTTGGCAAAAAATTCGGTTATGATAAGGTCATCATGATGGCTGGCGGCATCGGGTACGGGAAAAAGAAAGACAGCCTGAAGGATAAACCGGGAAAAGGGGACAAAGTTGTGTTGCTTGGTGGTGATAACTATCGTATTGGTATGGGAGGCGGGGCTGTTTCCTCAGTAGCTACCGGTGAATTCACCAACAGCATTGAGCTGAATGCGGTGCAGCGCTCCAATCCCGAAATGCAAAAAAGAGTAAACAATGCCATCAGGGCACTGGTGGAATCAGATAAAAATCCTGTTGTTTCCATTCATGATCATGGGGCCGGAGGGCATCTGAACTGCCTGTCAGAACTGGTGGAAGAAACTGGTGGGAGGATCGATATTGACAAACTGCCGATTGGCGATCCCACACTCTCTGATAAGGAAATAATCGGTAATGAATCACAGGAGCGAATGGGGTTGATCCTGAAAGAGAAAGATACTGAATTGTTGAAAAAAATTGCAGACAGAGAAAGGGCACCCATGTATGTTATTGGTGAAACAACCGGAGATATGCAATTTACTTTTGAGGATAAAAAAAATAAGACGAAACCTATTGACCTTCAGTTGGCTTACATGTTTGGTAAACCTCCTAAAACCATATTGATTGACGAACATGCCCAGGTATATTTCAAGGAATTGCTTTATGACAGTAATAAACTTGAGCAGTATGTTGAAGAGGTATTACAACTGGAAGCTGTTGCCTGTAAGGATTGGCTCACTAATAAGGTCGACCGCAGTGTAACCGGGAAAGTTGCCCTGCAGCAAACAGCCGGAGAAATTCAATTACCACTTAATGACCCTGGTATTGTGGCTATTGATTACCAGGGCAAAAAAGGTATTGCAACTTCCATCGGACATGCTCCGGTAAGTGCACTTATTGATGCCGTCAGTGGCTCTGTACTTTCTATTGCGGAAGCATTGACCAATATCATCTGGGCTCCCCTTGAAGGCGGAATGGAAGGTATTTCTTTGAGTGCCAACTGGATGTGGCCCTCAAAAAATCCCGGAGAAGATGCCAGATTATATGATGCCGTAA
>DASQZP010001050.1:0-5890 GCA_035638655.1 Bacteroidales bacterium | reverse complement strand
ATATTGTCGACAATATCTTTAAGCTGCTCTTTCATCTTATTCATATGCATCAGTAAAATGCCAATCTCATCCTGAGAACGTACTTCGATTGTTTGTGTAAGATCACCTTTGGCAATGGCTTCTGTAAACCGCATGGCTTCTCCTGCTGGTTTGGAAACATATCTGTAAATAAGCCAGAAAATAATGAGGATCAATACTGCCAGCGCCAGTACTCCAATTATAATGATAGCTGTATTCATTGCCTTAAGAGAAGAATAGAAGGCTGACAAATCAAGCTGGTATACGCCTACCCCGATCATTTTACCCGAATAATCAGGAATGGGATAGATGCCGTATTTATAATGTCCCTTATTCAAAAGGTACAGCCCCTCAGTACCCTTGTCAAGGTCGGCAGGAGAAAGATTGGCTGATACAAATCGCGGGGATGTTTTGTCGATTATGATAAAATTGCCGATGGTCATATCTTTTTGTGAGACATTAGAGGAAGTAGCCTCAAGAAATCCTGTTGCAATCTTCAGCAAGCTGATGTGCATGAACATGGCAATTTCTTCATCATTCCTGTTTTTCGCTGATTTGAGATAATTCTCAAGTCCCAGCAACACTTCCACAGATCCCTGATATTTGTCTTTTCCGGAGAAAACAGGTGCAATACCTCTGATTACAAATCCTCCCCTTCCCACTTCAATTCCTTTAATGGGTTGGTGATCATTTGAAATCTGCAAGATTGTATTCCGGAAACCGGAAATATCGTCTCCGTATTTGTCCGACCAACAACGGATAAACGACCTGGCCGGTGGCAGATGATAGTGGATCTTCGGACTAACATGCAGGTTGTCTTCAACTGACTTGTTTACATCTCCAATATTTTTCCTGATAATGTTAGAAGTTGAATCTATGTTATGAGTATCATAATAACCATTGTATGCCTGATGTACAAAATCAAGGCTGGCACAGATACTGGCAGCATAAAGTGCCTTATCACCCATCTGATCAATATTTTTCTGAAGATCTGCTATCTTGCTTTTGATAATCTCATCTGTGTTTTCTGTATTGGTCTTAATAAGATAATTTCTACTCACCAGGATGATAACCAAAAATGCCAATAATACCGCAAGCGATAATGGAAGAGTAATTTTATAGATAAGTTTACTTTGTTTTCTAAATATTTTCATTAGTCCTGTTTTTAGTCAGTTCTTTAATTTTAAAATGAGAATGAAGGAGTCCATGTAAGCTGTAACACAGCGTAGTTACTTAGTTTGTCATGTGTTCCTCCCTTTACTACATCCATTGAAGAGGTTCCGAACATGAGCCCGTGCAGGAACATCAGCTGTGTATCTTTTGAGAGGTTAAAGGCGAGGGAAACATCAAACTCTGTACCCAGGTAAGAATCCAGCTTGCCTGAAGGTACTGCTGTTGAGGTATAATTCTGTGGGAGGAAGAAATTATGCAGACTGAGTTCAACCTTATATTTATCTTTAAATGTGAGTCCGCTGCCTGCAAATCCATCGAAAATACCTGATTGGCTGAGTGGAAAATAATCCATACTCCCTAAATATTTATGGCGGGAACCATAAAGAATATCAAATTTATGGGTTTCGGTAACAGTTGAACCCGGATCATCACCACTTATCAGGTCAGTACCTGCAAATACATTTGTTGCCTTGCTGAAATTGTAAGTAGCCCGTGTTGCCCAGAGGTAAGCCTTCACTTTTTGGCCGACAGGATTTTTACCCCGCTGCAAATAAAAAGTGGTATGAAAGCTGAAAGCATCCACTGGTTTCAGATCTAAATTTCCGCCGAGAGTATAGCGCTGATAATAGGTTGATTTGGTATTTTCCACTGCATTCAGATCAGTCACGCCAAGCAGCGAGATGTCTGCTTTACCGGCTACCGGGAAATGTATCCACAGAAGCCCCAGTGCTTTGTAGTAAGGAACAGGATAATAATCTTCAAAATAGTTGGAAGCTGACTCGTTGTTATAGGCTAATCCAAGGTGAGATGTAAAATTGTTATTTTTATATTTAACCAGCAGCAAGTCATGCTGTGTGCCCACCTGGTTCCAGTTGGTAACAGCCAGGATACGCTGATTATCATATTTCAGTATCTGCCGGCCGATCTTAAAAGACAATTTCCCGGCAGGGATCTCGATCCAGGCTTCTTTTAGTAATAGAGAAGGATTGTCCTTCTTTACAGCCGTTTCACCCCAGGTACGTACATCCTGAAAACTAAGGTGACCACTGATAGAATTTTTAAATGAAAAGCCGACCAGCGACCGTTGAGAAACAACAAATTCAGGGCTTTCACCAGTAACGGTTTGTGATTTTTTGTATCCGTTCCGGAATTCAGCCCGGGGCCGGATTTGCCCGTCAATGGTGAGCTGTGCCTCCAGATGGGGAAGCACAAAAAGGGCAAGGAGGGACAAAAGTATAAGTCTCTTCATAGAATTATATAATTAGATTATTCAGGCACTTTTGCCTATAAATTATTTACTGCAAAAAAGCTTAACGGTTGTAACCTTTTTGTTATGCATTTCACGGTTTTCTGATACGGCAAGAAATGAGGAATGTGACACAAAAAATGATGATATTAATCACCAAACGTGGGTGACGGGGAATCATATGATACTGCATGAAATTGTTAAAATTGATTCATTTTCAAAAGTATGTCTATTCATTTTCAGACTGGAAACTAATGATTATATTTTAATCCTTTATGGATTTGAATACACCTGGGAGAAGAACTAAAAAAAATACCAGGTTTTCAGTTTATGCAGACAATTCTTTCATTAATACCTCCAGTATCAGCCGGTCGGCTTCAGCCCAGTCAAGTAGTAGTAACTCTTCCCTGCTGCACCAACGGTATTCCTTGTGCTCTGTCAATACAACCTGTCCGGAAACATATTCGCAAAGGAATGGCATCAGGTTAATGGAAAAATTCTCATAACAATGTTGTTGCGGAGGCAAAGGTTTGATGATCCTCAGGGGAATTCTCAGCTCTTCCATTATTTCCCGGTGCAAACATTCCTCGGGTGTTTCTCCGGATTCAATCTTCCCTCCGGGAAATTCCCACCTGAGCGGATGACGCATGGTTTCACTCCGGCGGGTCGCCAGAATTTTATTATTCTTCACAATAATAGCACAGGTAACGTTGAGCATGGTCAATTAGAATGGCATTGCAAGTTACAGGTTTTTGAGGAAATGAAAGTAAGAGTGGGTATTTAAAAGGTCGCCTTTTTTACGAGTCGCTCAATTGAGACGCACGGCCGTGCGTCTTTACTTGTTACGTTATAGAGTCACACGGCCATACCTCTTTCTTATATCAGCGTTCGCTGCTACTTTTATCTCTTATCTTTTTAAAAGATACGCCTTCGTTCCAAACAGGCCAGTCGGTATTGTTTGCCAGTTCATGACCAACAGTATATAATAATTTCAAATCTTTGACAGCTCCGGTCAGGTCCCAGTCGGGGCTATACTCGTCCGCTGGTTTGTGGTATTTCTCAGCAGTATACTTTTCCTGTTGTTTGCGGGTCCACTCCTCCCCTTTCGATTCATGGTCGATTCCGCTGCCGGTATAAAGAGAAGGCACGCCCTTCTTAGCAAAGCTAAAGTGATCGGAACGGTAGTAGAACCCTTTTTCCGGCGACTGGTCGGGCCGGATATAACGGCTCTGTGCCTTAGCTGCTTTTTCCAGATATTGGTCCAGGGTAGATTTACCATAGCCGATATCGGTGATATCTTTCATGGGTCCGTAGATATCCAGTGCATCCATGTTAATATTGGCTACTGTCTTTTCTATTGGATAGACAGGATGATCAGCATAATAGGCAGAACCCAACAGTCCTTGTTCTTCGCCTGTAACAGCAATAAAGAGTACGGTACGCTGTGGCTGGCCTGCTGCTTTGAATGCCTCTGCCAGTTCGAGCAGACCCGCAACGCCGGAAGCATTGTCAAGTGCTCCGTTATAGATCTGATCGCCTTTTAGGGTAGTATCCCGTCCGAGGTGATCCCAGTGAGCCGTATAAATGATAGTCTCATCCGGATTTGTTTTACCAGGAATAGCAGCCATTACATTATGAGAGACAGAATGTTTTACAGTATTATGGAGGGTAAGAGAAGCTTTCATGTTCATAGGCAACGGTTTAAAATCGGGAGCAGTAGCTTCTTTCATTACTTTGGCCATGTCCATTCCGGCCTCACTGAACCATTGACGCGCCACATCCTCAGTGATCCAGCCCTGTACCGGGCAAAGCACAGATGCGTCCCTGCCGGCCTGGTAAAACTGAGGCCCTGACCAGCTGTTCTTCACCACACTCCAGGGGTAACCGGCTGCACCGGTCTGGTGGATAATTATAGCAGCCGCAGCACCCTGCCGGCCTGCTTCTTCATATTTATAGGTCCAGCGGCCATAGTATGTCATGGCATTGCCCATGAAATAAGATGAATCTTTGGTAGTATAACCCGGATCATTTACCAGCATCAACACCGTTTTGCCCTTTACGTCTAATCCGGCATAATCATTCCGGTTATATTCCGGAGCCACGATGCCGTAACCCACGAATACAATGTCGGAGCTATTCAGGTCAACCTCTTCTTTGTCCAATGGTGATGCAGCAATGAACTGCTCTCCGTAAGTATAGCTATTTTCGCCATTGTCAGCTTTCACAACCAGTGACATATCAGGAGAGGCTGCAATGCCCACCAGCGGCACTTCCTGGAGGTAGCTGTCGCCATTGCCGGGTTGTAGCCCAAGTTTTTTAAACTGATCTGTAAGGTAAGTAATTGTTTTTTGTTCCCCCGGAGAGGAAGGCGCCCTGCCCTCGAACTCATCGGAAGAAAGTACTTTGATATAACCGGCCAGATCAGCGGTATCGATCATGGCTTCAGGATCTTTTAAAGACTTGTGAGGATTATTGCAGGCAGGAAAGAGTAACGCTGCAATAACTAAAAAATATAAATTTTTCATGATGGTAAGTTAAAATTAGGAAAACGTAAATATAGTAAAACAGCGGAGAATATGAAACCGGTGATTCGGTTGTTGTTTGAATGTTTACTCCGCTCCCGCGATGCCACATGTCGAATAGTACTCCCTCACACCTGCCGTGCCACGGGCTGGTCGTGATCTTTGTCTCCCACAATCTTTCCCACAATCCTGACAGAGATTCGTGGGCTTGACCCGCACAAACCCCACCCACTAACCAAAGGTCAAGGTTCGTGATCCTGATATTTGGATAATATTCCGTTACTTATTTTTTTTTAATTTTAAACTTTAACTTTAATACCTCAATGATGATAAAATATCTCTCGAATGAACAGACTAGTTTTTAGGCTGAAATCTATCAACCGCCTTTTGGTAATGCCCGTTGTACTGATCATTTTTTTTCTGATTTTCTTCCTGATTTACAATGAAATTAAAAATAAAACGATCAATGAATTCAATAATGAACAATTAATACTCGCCAAAACAGCCTCCCAGGGAATTACATCCTTTTTTGAAAATTACCAGTCTGACCTCACATTTTTGTCAAAGCTTGATAACATCATCGATTTTTCAGATAATGGAAAAACTTTGATGGCTGCATTTTACAATACCCATAAAAGTATAATCACAGCTATTACAAGAGTCGATTCACACGGAGTTATTTTATATACTTACCCAAATAATCAATCAGTTACCGATCGGGATATTTCACATCAAAAACATGTCCAAAAAGTCATTACGGAACATCAACCGGTTATAAGTGATGTGTTTATGTCGGCGCAGGGATATCTGACCATTGCCCTGCATGTTCCTGTATTTAAAGACAATAAGTTTGCAGGAAGCCTGGCCATTCTAATTCCAATGGATGAATTAGGTAAACTTTATCTTGGCAAAATAGAGAACAAAAAGAATG
>DASQZP010001049.1:0-7649 GCA_035638655.1 Bacteroidales bacterium | reverse complement strand
CAAACGCACCATGCTGTCGTTCCAGTACACCCACGTCAACCAGGGATGGCCTGATAACGAGTACTTTACCGCTCTTCACTACCCCATGTCACCCCGTTTGTTTACTTTCGCCATCAACTGGACGTTTTATAACTAACAAATTTGACTGTTTATCAAATTAGGATCCGTAAATTTTCTCTGGTAAGATATTTGCAGTAACTATGCACAGAAAATAAACCGTTTAGCTGTATTTATAGAAATTATAAACCAGCATATTAAAAAAAGTTAAATTTAAAACGTTAGCGGTGCATAAGGTGTTTTATGCACAAGATTATGAAAAGGATAACAATTAAATTTATTTGTTAAATAACAGAAATTCAGTATATAACCTAAAATCAATTGATTTTATTTATAAGGTTGTTATCCTCATTTATTAACCAAAATTGAAAATATGAAAGTTAATTTTATGAGAGCAGCGCAATTTGTGCTTGTTTTATCATTAGTACTGTTTGGGTCATGTCACAAGCAAAGCAGTACACATAAAATTACAGGTAAAGCGAAAGATACTATTGATTTACCTCAGATAAGGGAGAGAGGTAAATTAGTTGCTGTAACAGATTATAATTCAACAAATTATTTCATATACCGTGGTCAGCCAATGGGCTACCAGTTTGAACTGTTGCAACAACTGGCAGATCATTTGGGTATAAAACTGGAGGTGATTGTAAGTAACAGCCTTGAAGAGGCTTTTGATAAACTCAATAATGGTGAATGCGATTTAATTGCAGAAAACCTTACTGTTACTACAAAGAGGAAGACATTCGTGGACTTCACCACGCCTCACAGCCAGACGAGGCAGGTATTGGTTCAGCGTAAACCTGAAAACTATGTCAGTATGACAGCCCGTCAGATTGATGAAGGGGTCATCAGAAACCAGCTTGACCTTGCTGAAAAAACAATTTATGTGCAGCAAAATTCTGCATATGCACAACGATTGTATAATCTTCAGGAAGAAATAGGCGACAGCATAAATGTGAAAGAAGTACCTGATGAAACCGAAGAACTGATTGCCAAAGTGGCAGATGGAGAAATAAATTACACAGTATGTGATGAAAATGTGGCTATGGTAAATGCTACATATTATCCAAATATTGATATCCAGACTGCCATCAGTTTTCCTCAGAAAATTGCCTGGGGCGTCAGAAAAGGATCTCCTGAACTAAAGGAAGAAATAGACGACTGGTTGGTTAAATTTAAACGTACCAAAAGATACGCGTTGTTATACAATAAGTATTTCCGCAACCAGAAGTCCGCTTCAATTGTCAGCAGTGATTATTTTGCCATAAACAGTGGGAAAATATCTGCATACGATAAGTACATCAAGAAGGCCAGTGCTGAGATTGGCTGGGATTGGAGATTACTGGCATCAATGATTTACCAGGAATCACGTTTTAATCCTCAGGTAAGGTCCTGGGCAGGTGCATACGGACTGATGCAGTTAATGCCGAATACTGCGGCACGATTTGGAGTTGATGATGATTCCCCGCCATCCGCCAATATTTATGCAGGAGTACAGTTTATTAAGTGGCTGGAAAAACGTTTTGAAGGCAAGATCAAAGATTCAACACAACGAATAAAATTTGTACTGGCCGCGTATAATGCCGGATATGGACATGTGTTGGATGCCCAGAGACTGGCAGCTAAATATGGCAAAAATCCTAATGTTTGGGATAACAATGTAGATTTTTTTATGAAAAACAAGTCGAAGCCTAAATATTATCAGGATCCTGTTGTAAAATACGGATATTGCCGGGGTAACCAGCCATACAATTATGTCAATGAAATTATTGATCGCTATGATCACTATAAGAATATCATAGCCGAACGGTAAATGATGTATTCTTCAGTACAGTAAGAAATTCTGAAAATATCATTGCGGTAGCTCCCCATATCAATTCATTCGAGACATGATATGCGGGAGCTTCTATTTTTCCTACTTCCATTGAAAATTGAAGGGTTGACAATATTTCCGGTTTAAAAAAATCACTGACTTTTTCTATAATAATATATCTTACTTCAGCACTATTGAGATCCAGTAAAGGTTGGGAATTCAGAAATCCCACTACAGGTTGTACTTCAATATTGCTCACCGGAATATAAAGCGGAGAGAGCTTACCAAGCACTTCTATTGCCTCTGGTTTAACCCCTATTTCTTCATATGTTTCCCTTAATGCTGTATGGATCAGATCAGGATCTTCAGCCTCGAATTTACCACCGGGGAATGCCACCTGACCGCTATGTACTCCATCATAATCCGGTCGCCGGATAAAAATCGTAAACAATTCATTTTCCTTTTCAAACAGGAGTATCATGACGGCTCCTTTTACCGGATTGGTGTATTTCTCCTTCAGATCTCTGCCGGCAGGAGCCATAATTGTTTGTGCTTTTATTCCGGGAAGCGGTTGTGTAAGTAATAATTTTAATTCACTCCGTAACTGATCTAACATTTGTATTATTTCCTTAATGTTGAATTTATTGTTTATCATGAGTACTGCAGAATCTTATAATGATATGCTGCAAAGAATTTTGTAAACCTGTAAAATTAATACATTTGGAACATCACTGCAGACAAAATAAATTATTAATTTAGTTAAAGTCCATAATTAGAGTCCGTCAATAAAGTCAAGTGTCTGGATCAAAATGTTTGAGAACAAAGCCTGTTCCGTTCTAAACGGGAGCGTGCAAAAATTTTAATCCGCAGTATACTAATGTATATGAGGAATTAAAATTTTTGCAACAACGTAGTTATCGGACATTATGGACAGACACTAATTAGTTTTATCAGGTGAACCTGATGGTCTTGTCCGGACTTAATCTTGCGATGATCAGAGACGGAATAAGCAGCATGAGGGTGATAGCCAGCAGTGAGCCGGCATTTAACAGTACAATATAAAGTAAATTAAGGTTTATGGGGGCATAGGCAATGTAGTAGGAAGATTGATCCAGCTTAATAAACTTGAAATGTTCCTGTAGCAGGCATAATCCGATCCCAATAAGATTTCCCCAGAAAAGTCCTCTGGCAATCAGAAAAGCAGACTGATAAAGGAATATTTTTCTGATGCTGACATTACTGGAGCCCAACGCTTTCAGTATCCCAATCATATTGGTTCGTTCCAGTATGAGGATAAGTAACCCGGAAACCATATTAAATCCTGCAACGACCAGCATCAGCACTAAAATCACCACGACATTCATGTCCTGCAAATTCAGCCAGTCAAATATTTGCGGATATTTTTGTGTAATATTAACCACCTTTAGTTTAGTCCCGTTTTTATCAAATTTGTATCCTACCAGGTCTTTTACAACCCTGGTTTCGTAATCGAGCTGGTCAAAATCATCAATGGTTACTTCAAAACCACTTACCTGATCAGATGTCCAGTTATTCAGATTTTGAATGTGGGAAATATCTGCAAGGATATACATTTTATCAAACTCTTCCAGACTGGTTTCATAAATTCCAGATACCGTAAAACGTCTCGCTCGGGGAGGATCCTGTATAAACAGCATGGCAAAATCATCACTAACATGCAGATTTAATAATGAAGCAATCTTTTTTGAGATAAGTACTTTCCTGGTAAGTGAATCGTCTCTTACTTTGAAAATGTTTCCTTCTACCAGATTATTTTTGAAAAAGGTCCAGTCGAAATCGCTTCCTATTCCTTTTATAACTACTCCCTGGATATTATCAGCGGTTTTTATGATGCCTGCCTTGGTTGCAAAAACTTCTATGTGTTTAATGCCGGGAAGGGAATCGAGTGAAGGATAGAAATCCTGATTTTTATTTACCGGAACTGTTTCATAGGATACATTTGAATCGTAATTGATAATTTGGATATGGGCCCCAAAACCAATTACTTTATTTCTGATCTCTTTCTTAAAACCTGTTACAATAGACACCGCAATAATCATTGCCGCCAGTCCCAGGGCAATACCAAAAATTGCAATGCCTACAATAGACCTGGAGATACTTTTATTGCTCTCCTTATCAACTATAAGACGACGGGCAATGAAGAGTTCAGTATTCAAGATTTTTAATGTTTCGGTGTTAATGCAAAAGTGCTAATTTTACAAACTGAAAAAAAAGAATACAGCAAACATAGTAAAAATGAAACTTAAACTAACAATTATATTTATTTTACTGATTACCTTTTTCCTTCCGGCATGCACTTTTCCTGCAGGGCATAAAGAAGAAACAAAAATTATTTGCGGTGATCAGCGCATGGACTTATACCTGCCTTTGTTGAGGACCAAACGAATTGCAGTGGTTGCCAATCAGACAGCAATGATTGGAAAAACACACCTGGTAGATACCCTGCTCTCTCAAAATATAAATGTTGTAAAGATTTTTAGCCCGGAACATGGTTTCAGAGGATTGGCCGATGCAGGAGAAAAATTTGAAAACAGTACTGATGTTGAAACAGGATTACCCATTATATCACTCTACGGGAAAAATTATAAACCCAGGTCTGAGGATTTAGAAGGACTGGATATTGTGCTTTTTGATATACAGGACGTTGGGGTAAGATTTTATACCTATATCTCAACAATGACCTGGGTGATGGAAGCATGTGCCGAAAATAATATTACTTTACTTATACTTGATCGCCCAAATCCTAACGGTTTTTATGTTGATGGTCCTTTACTTGAGGATAATTACAGGTCATTTGTTGGGTTGCATACAGTGCCGCTTGTATACGGGATGACTATAGCTGAGTATGCAAGAATGTTAAATGGTGAAGGATGGCTGAACGACGGTGTGCGATGTGATTTAAAATATATTGCCTGTAAAAATTACACACATGACTCATTATATAAGCTGGAGGTTTCCCCTTCGCCGAATTTACCGGATATGAGAGCTGTTTACCTGTATCCTTCCCTTGGTTTGTTTGAAGGGACATCCATCAGCGTAGGTCGGGGAACTCATTATCCTTTCCAGGTATTTGGCAGTCCGTATCTTGAATCTGTTGATTTTTCGTTTACACCCCAATCAATACCGGGTGCCAGCGTCAATCCTCCTTATAAAGGTGAATTGTGTTATGGAGTTGATCTCCGGAAAGTTCCCATAGACAGTCTTGTTAAAAAGCATGCTATTTCTCTCCAATATCTGCTCTTTGCCTATCAGCATGATAAACAAAAGGTCAATTTCTTTAATTCATATTTTGAAAATCTGGTTGGTACAGCCACGCTGAGAAGACAGGTGGAAGAAGGATTATCCGAAGGTACTATTCGTAACGACTGGCAGCAGGGGCTCGAATGGTTTATGACAATAAGGGGAAAGTATTTAATTTACCCTGATTTTAAGAAATAATCCGGAGTAAGCGA
The DNA here is from genome assembly GCA_035638655.1 of Bacteroidales bacterium. Taxonomy (GTDB): domain Bacteria; phylum Bacteroidota; class Bacteroidia; order Bacteroidales; family DASQZP01; genus DASQZP01. Next base: position 2,288 of record DASQZP010001049.1, on the reverse strand, counting down.
AATCACTCCGGATCCTTTGGATATTATTTTATTCGCCCGGGATATTCTTTCAGACCTGTTTCCAGGCATTCCATGGCATTTTTCAGATCGTCAGTCCGCAATACATAAGCGATTCTCACCTCATCCTGACCAAGGCCGGGTGTAGCATAGAATCCGGTTGCCGGAGCAACCATTACTGTTTGATTCTTGTAATTGAAGTCGCTCAGCATCCACTGGGCAAAACGATCGGAATTATCTACCGGTAGCCGGGCGATAGAGTAAAACGCACCTCTGGGCATCGGACAAACTACCCCTTCCATTTTATTCAGTGCCTCTACCATAAAATTTCTTCGCTGGATATATTCTTTATAAACCTCTTTAAAATATTCTCTTGGGGTATCCAGTGCAGCTTCTCCAACTATTTGTCCCAACCCCGGAGGACTCAGACGTGCCTGACCAAATTTAAGCGCAGTAGAAAGGATTTCCTTATTCTTTGTGATGAGTGCGCCTATCCTTACTCCACAGGCACTATATCTCTTTGAAACAGAATCGAGAAGGATAACATTATCTTCAATACCGGTAAGATGCATGGCGGAAAAATGTTCATTGCCGTCATAACAAAACTCTCTGTAAACCTCATCAGAAAAGAGGTACAGATCATATTTCTTAACAATTGCTTTCAATTGCTCAAGTTCTTCTTTTGTATACAGATAACCTGTAGGATTATTTGGATTACAGATAATAATCCCTCGGGTTTTTGGAGTTATAAGATTTTCAAATGCTTCAACCGGAGGAAGAGCAAATCCGTCCTCTATGCGGGATGTAACTGCTTTGATATTTACACCCGCAGTAATGGCAAAAGCATTGTAATTAGCATAAAACGGCTCCGGAACAATAACCTCATCGCCTGGGTTAAGGGCAGACATCATTGCAAACAAAATGGCTTCAGATCCACCGGTGGTAATCAGAATATTTGAATGATCAATCTGAATACCCAATTCCTGATAATAGGTTGCAAGTTTTCTGCGATAAGACTCATTTCCGGCTGAATGACTGTATTCAATAACATTCATGTCCAGGTTTCTTACAGCATTCAATGCTACATCAGGTGTTGAGATGTCAGGTTGTCCTATATTTAGATGGTATACCTTCCGGCCCTTTCTTATTGCTTCTTCTGCAAAAGGAACCAGCTTTCTGATTGGTGATTCGGGCATTCGAAGGCCCCTTTCTGAAATTTTCGGCATGAGGTAAAATTTAAAAAAACCTGGCAACTGCCAGGTTTGTAATTTATTTATTGTTTTCCTTTCGTTGTTCTACAGTTCCGTGTATTTTCAATGTAACCGGCGAATTAGCTGCACTCGAATATACTGTGATGGTTTTGCTGAATTTACCTGATATTCGGGTATTGTATTTGACAGTAATCTTATCTGATTTGCCGGGTTTTATCGGTTCCTTTGGCCATACAGGAACTGTACAGCCACATGATGTGCGGACGTCAGTAAGTAACATTGGTTCTGAACCCGTATTTTTAAATACAAAATTATACGTGCCGTCTCCGCCCCAGGCAACCGTGCCATAATCATGGGAGGTTTCTGTAAAAGAAATTGTTGCTTTTTTTGTACTGTCTTTACTTGAGGAGGTCTGTGAACATCCAATTGTCGTGCTAAGAAAGACAATAGTAACAGCTAAAAATAACTTTCTCATAACTCAAAATTTAATGTGGTAAATGTAATAGTATTTGATAAAACATAATATGTTAAAGAATATCTGATAAAGATGAGCATAATTTTTTTCGAAATTAGTCAAATTATAACATTGCTGCATGGAAACATCTTCTGATTTAACAAAAAATAACATTATTATGTGCCGGATTATAATTTTATATGACTATCGGATTGTATTCCTAATTTTGCTTTTAGATCTAAAAATATTAAACCAAAAGTTAACATGAAATCCTGCCCACTGCCCCTTAATCCTAAGGGGGGCAGCCCGCAATATTAACCGAAACTACATTCTAAAACATAGCGTAGGCCCCCTGCCTGTACTGCCTTCGGCAGGCAGGCTTTAGGGGGGAGGGGGCTGCGCTGGGAATAATGTTTTAGGGACATAATACGATACTAATTTAATTTTAACTTCACAATGTGTGGTTAGTCAGCTATATATTATCCCACCAGACGGTATTTTTTGCTGCCTGCATGATGACTGCATGTTTTCAATTCAGATATAATTTATACCTTTGATTGAATTTTCACACTACCATATATTATAATTTTATGACACTGATTAAGTCTATTTCGGGTATACGCGGA
>DASQZP010001048.1:0-3572 GCA_035638655.1 Bacteroidales bacterium | reverse complement strand
GCAATTAACAATTAGCAATTGGCAATTAGCAATTAGCAATTGGCAATTAACAATTAGCCATTGGCAATTAGCAATTAGCAATTGGCAATTAACAATTAGCAATTAGCAATTGGCAATTAGCAATTAGCAATTAGCAATTGGCAATTAGCAATTAGCAATTGGCAATTGGCAATTGAAACGCTACGGGGAAGTAGCCGATGCATAATTTGAACAACATATTGATAAAAGTTGTCGCCTAAGCGCCTAATGTTTATGAAAAATTAAAATTTTTGCAATAACCCTGCTATCGGACATTATGGACAGACACTAATTAACTTTGTATTCATATTTTACTTCGGCAAGTTCTTCATTCGCCTTCACAATTTTTTTGGCCAGACCTTCCTTAAAATTGCGAATTGTTTTGAGTATTTCTTCATCGCTGGTAGCCAGTATCTGCGCCGCCAGAATACCGGCATTCCTGGCACCGTCAAGGCCCACTGTTGCCACTGGTATTCCCGGAGGCATTTGCAGGATAGACAGAATTGAGTCCCAGCCATCAATTGAAATACTGGCTTTAACAGGAACGCCGATCACAGGTACCGGAGTCAGAGCAGCCAGTACACCGGGAAGATGAGCAGCCCCTCCTGCTCCGGCAATAATCACCCTGATACCACGGTCATAAGCTTTCCGGGCAAAATCCATTGCCTGATCAGGTGTCCGGTGCGCCGAAAGTGCATTAATCTCGAACGGGATCTTAAACTCATTCAGGATTTTTGCGGCTCCCTCCATAACGGGCAGATCAGAGGTACTGCCCATAATTACGCTAACTTTAGGTTTCATAAATATAAGTTTTACAAGGTTTTTTAATTGGTTTAAAATTAAAGTTAACCATTTATTTGTATTTTCGCATCAAATTTAAAAATCTTACTTGTATTAATGAAGAAGGTGAAAATATTAGATAAAGAATTTGCTGTTTCCATTACTCGTGAAGAAATAAATAATGCGATTCTTACAATGGCAGACAGACTGAACGAAGATCTGAAGGATGAAGATGTAACTTTTTTGGGTATCCTGAACGGTTCCTTCATGTTTGCATCTGATTTGTTCAAAAAGATAAACTTCCCCTGCCGCATTTCATTTCTGAAGCTTGCTTCTTATCAGGGCAGCTCATCAAGTGGTACCGTTAAGCAATTGATTGGATTAAATGAAAATCTGAAAGATAAGACTGTAGTTATTCTTGAAGATATTGTGGATACAGGCATTACCCTGGAAACAATCATCAAACAGCTTAGCGGGTATGAACCAAAATCCATTAAAATAGCTACCTTCCTGTTTAAGCCTGAGGCCTATAAGAAAGATTTCGATCTCGACTATGTTGGTATGGAAATTCCAAACGATTTTATTGTGGGATATGGTCTGGATTATAATGGCTATGGCCGAAACATGGAAGCTATTTATACTGTTGTAGAAGAATAAATTATTAATCAGAAAATATAATTGGATATGTTAAATCTTGTATTGTTTGGCCCCCCGGGGGCAGGTAAAGGCACTCAATCTGCCAGATTAATTGAAAAATATAATTTAATCCATCTTTCAACCGGTGACATCCTTCGCGGTGAACTGAAAGCCGAATCCCCACTGGGAATGGAAGCAAAAAAGTATATGGATAAAGGTGAACTGGTTCCTGATTCGGTTGTAATTGGCATGATTGAAATAAAACTCGATCAGAACAGTGATGCAAAAGGATTTATTTTTGACGGGTTTCCCAGAACATCGGCTCAGGCCAAAGCACTGGATGAACTGCTTGAAAAGAAAGGTACAGCCATATCAGCTATGCTTTCGCTGGAAGTTGAGCATGACGAGCTTGTAAACAGGCTGTTGAACCGTGGTAAAGACTCAGGACGTGCAGATGATCAAAATACTGAGGTGATTGAGAACCGCATCAAGGTTTATAATAATGAAACTGCCCCTTTAATAAATTATTACGATGCACAGGGTAAATACATTGCTGTAAAGGGTATGGGCAGTATTGATGAAATTTTCAATAATCTTTGTAGTCGCATAGATGAAATAGCCTGATAGCTGCTTAGCGAAAATTTAAAGAAAAAGACGAAAATGGCTGATACTAATTTTGTTGATTATGTAAAAATCTTTTGCCGTTCAGGCAAAGGCGGAAGCGGAAGCACCCATCTTCGTCGTGAAAAATTTATACCCAAAGGCGGACCGGATGGTGGAGACGGTGGACGTGGCGGTCATGTGATCCTGAAAGGCAATGCCCAGTTGTGGACGCTGCTTCACCTGAAGTACCGCAAACATATTTTTGCCGGCCACGGGGCCGCAGGGTCAGGAGCCCTTAAAACCGGATCCGACGGTGCTGATGTAACCGTGGAAGTTCCGCTGGGCACTGTTGTCCGCGATGCAGAAACCAACGAGATGCTCTTCGAAATTACCCATAACGGGGAAAAGAAGATACTCGTGAAAGGTGGACGGGGCGGCCAGGGAAATAATCATTTTAAATCGGCTACCAATCAGACACCCCGTTATGCACAGCCTGGCGAACCGTCCATTGAAGGATGGTTTATCCTCGAGCTGAAGATACTGGCTGATGTGGGACTGGTCGGTTTTCCTAACGCAGGCAAATCAACACTGTTATCAGTAGTTTCAGCAGCCAAACCCAAAATTGCTGATTACGCTTTTACAACACTTGTGCCTAATCTTGGTATGGTGAACTACCGTGACAACCGGTCATTTGTCATGGCTGATATCCCAGGAATCATTGAAGGAGCGAGTGAAGGGAAAGGCCTGGGACTAAGATTCCTGAGACATATAGAGCGTAATTCAATGCTTCTGTTCCTGATTCCAGCAGACGCTGCCGATATCAAAGAGGAATATGCCATTCTTTTAAAGGAACTCGAAAAGTACAATCCTGAACTGCTTGATAAAAAACGGCTGCTGGCGGTATCAAAATCCGATCTGCTTGATAAAGAAATGATGGATGAAACCAAAAAGGTATTGCCTGATGTTACTTCTGTATTCATTTCAGCTATCACCATGACAGGCATTCAGGAACTAAAAGATATTATCTGGAAACAACTAAATGAAAACATAATATCTGATGATTGATACCCTCAACCAGCTGGATCAACAGTTATTTCTTTTCCTGAACGGCCTTCATTCCCCCTTCTGGGATAATGTAATGTGGGGAATCAGCGGTAAACTAACATGGGTACCCCTATACCTTATCTTGCTCGGATATATTATTTATCGTTTCAGATGGAGATCTTTACTGATTATGGGATTTATCGCACTTCTCATCACCCTCGCGGATCAGTTTTCAGTACATCTTTTTAAAGAAGTCTTTATGAGGCTCCGCCCCTGCCACAATCCTGAAATTTCGGGTCTGGTGCATATTGTGCACAATCATTGTGGCGGAAAATATGGTTTTGTTTCTTCTCATGCAGCCAACACCTTTGCCATTGCTTCTTTTACTTCCTTTTTAATAAAAAGAAGATGGTATGGTATTTTTATTTTCGCCTGGGCAGCCCTTGTTTCCTATAGCCGCATTTACCTTGGGGTCCATTATCCCGGAGACA
>DASQZP010001047.1:0-3081 GCA_035638655.1 Bacteroidales bacterium | reverse complement strand
ACTGTGGTCGCAGCTAACAGGTATCATGCAGTTCATTGATTACCGGAAGGGATTGATGGAAAGTATCCCCCTGGAAAGGGAGAATATGCTGATGGATCATTTCAGAATTCTGCAGGACGGAATTATCAGAAATATCAGGGTAGTTGACTGAATTTAAATAAGCAAATGTTTTTATAATTGACCAGAACAAAAATTTAATTTGCATGAACAGGCCATTCAATTACAAGTCGCTTATTGTTTTACCTGCAATGTGCTTTTGTGAGATAATATCGTTGCAGGCACAATCCGGCATTCTGGATGATTATGTGCAGGTGGGCCTGCAGCATAACCTGCAGGTCAGCAGACAACAGGATCACCTCACAATAAGTCAACTGGAACTTGATCAGGCACGGGGTAACTATTTTCCTGATATAAGTCTGCAGGCAAGGTATACAGTAGCTGAAGGAGGCCGCACCATCGACTTTCCCCTGGGTGATTTGCTTCATCCTGTTTACAATACCCTCAACATGCTCACATCAAGTCATCAGTTCGACCCGCTGATCAATAATACTGAGAACCAGCAGTTTTATTTTTACCGTCCTACTGAACAGGAAACAAAAGTGGAACTGGTGCAACCGATTTTTAACCCGGGTATTCATTATAATTATAAAATCAGGGAAGAAATGACCGGTATGAACCGGGCACAGCTCGAAACAGCCAAAAGAAAACTGGTGGCAGAGATCAAAGAGAGTTATTTTAATTATCTGCAGGCTTTGGAAATAGTGAGACTGTTGGACCAAACAGAAAAATTATTGCAGGAGAACCTGCGTGTGGCCAACAGCCTGTTAGAAAACGACAAGGTAACCATTGACAATGTTTACCGGGCCAGGGCTGAGCTTAGCAAGCTGAAACAACAGCAGTCTCAAGCCTTAAAGGCAAAAAAATCGGGCCGGGCTTATTTTAATTTTTTGCTCAACCGCGATCTTGATGCTGAAATTGATGAAGATACCCTACTTACCCTGCCGGAGAAACCTGCCGGAATTACCGAAATTACCGGACAGGCTGTTTCCGGAAGGAGTGAGCTCAATGTACTGAAATCGGCTGAAAAAATTGCAGATTATAAAATCAGCAACTACAATTCGAATAAGCTCCCAACCATATCAGCCATTGTCGATTATGGCTTTCAGGGAAGTGATTACAGCTTCACTGCCCAGGATGATTTTGTATTGGCTTCTGTTGTATTGAAATGGCCCCTCTTTAATGGACTCCAGAATCAATCCCTCATAAAGCAGTCATTCATTGAAAAGCAGATGGCATCCGACCAGCTTGAAGAAACCAGGAAGAAAATACAGCTTGAAGTAATCAACGGGTTTTATACCCTGCAGGCTGCAGAGCAGTCAATTGCTGCCGCGAGGGATGAAGCGCAGGCAGCTGAACAGGCATATCATGTAGTGGCAAAGAAATACCGCCAGGGACAGGCAAACCAGCTTGAGCTTACTGATGCCCGGACAGCCATGACCAATGCACAACAGAAAGTGATTATAAAGAAATATGAATACCAGCATGCCTGGGCTGAACTCGAGAGAATTGCCGGATCGTATCCGCTTCAGAAGGCATACCAAAGTTCTGCGGAAAGTAACAAATGATTTATTAAATAACCCGAGACCATTTGCTATGACAAACTTCGAAAAAATTATCCTTACCATATTAAGTATTTCTCTGATCCCTTATGGATGCAAACAGGCAACAGAAGCTCCCAAGCCTGCAGATACCACAGAAATACGGATTGCGGTAGTTAAACAGGAAAAAATTGATTTACCGGTGCGCACTTCAGGCCGGTTGTCAACTCCGGAGGAGATAAAACTCAGCTTCAAGACAGGAGGTGTGATCAGTCGTATTTTTGTCAAAGAAGGGGCACATGTTGAAAAGGGACAGGTGCTTGCCCGGCTTGATCTTTCGGAGATAAACGCCCGGCTCGATCAGGCAGGCCTGGCTGTTGATAAAGCCCGTAGAGACTATCGCAGGGCACATAATCTTTATGAGGACAGTGTGGCCACACTTGAACAGCTGCAAAATGCCCGCACAGCTCTTAAGTTGGCGGAAAATAACCTGGAAGTGGCTCAGTTTAATAAAAATTACTCAACCATCGAAGCCCCTTCAAAAGGGACTGTCCTGAAGAGGCTTGCCCAGGAAAACGAGATCATCGGTCCCGGCCATCCGGTTTTTCTTTTTGGTACCAGGGCCAAAAACTGGATCGTAAAAGCGGGTGTTATCGATAAAGATATTGTGAAAATCAACCCTGGTGATTCAGCAAGTCTGTCGTTTGATCCCTTTCCCGGAAGGAGTTTTGCAGGAACTGTCGATCAGATAGCACAGTTTGCCGATCCCTATACCGGCACCTACGAACTGCAGATCAGACTTGATGAGCCTGACAATAAACTGGTGTCGGGATTTATCTCGCGGGTAAACATTTTTCCTGCTGCACAAAGGAAAGCCCTTACAGTTCCTGTTGATGCACTGTCCGAAGCAACAGGCAGAACCGGCTACATCTTTCTGATTAAGAATGGAAAACCGGAGAGACGGGCTGTATCGGTTGACCGGCTGTCGGATCAAAAACTTATTATTAATTCTGGAATTGCTGAAGGGGATACCATCATTACAGAAGGTTATAATTACATCAAGCAAAATACAGTGATAAAAATTGTCAGGTAAATCAGGTATTCTTTATAATTCAGAAATGACTATTGAGATCTTATATAAAGCCAAAATCTAATTAGAGTTTGTCAATAAAGTCAAGTGTCTGAATCAAAATGTTCGAGAACAAGGCGTGCAAAAATTTTAATCCGCAGTATACTGGTGTATATGAGGAATTAAAATTTTTGCAACAACGAAGTTATCGGACATTATGGACAGACACTAATTAAAAATATGTCTGGAAAAAAGTCCGCCTACGCTGCCCCTTACCCCTAAAGGGGCCTCACACACGGATTTACCAAATTGAAATTCGTTATTAGCGAGTGTGAGGGATCCCCTTTAGGGGAAAAAAGGGGCTGAGCGAGAGCAATTTAAAATTTGTGATATTCTAAATTATATTTAACATTC
>DASQZP010001046.1:0-15697 GCA_035638655.1 Bacteroidales bacterium | reverse complement strand
AATCGTAATGTTCTTTTTCCAGCAGGTTTCCTGAATGCAGGATCAGCCATTCTTTATCAGTTCCTTTAAAATCAGCGTAGACCCCTTTTTGCTGGCGGCTGTTTTTGGACCAGGCATGACCCAGCCCTACTGAAAAATTAGGATGTAGCCTTGAGAATACCCATTGCAGCACTTTATTGGTAAACGCCCATTTCAGGAGTTTATAGCTTTTGTCCCCGGGACCGAGACCGTCACCATGTGCCATATAAAATTTTTTCCCGTTCCAGGTTTTAACCAGTGGTTCACGATGTACAATAACTCCGGTTTCTTTGGGAAGATAATCAAAAACCCATACATCATGATTGCCGGTAAAAAAGTGTACCGGGATTCCCGAATCGGTGATCTCTGAAACAGCGCCTAAAAACCGGGTGAATCCACGGGGAATCACCTTTCTGAACTCATACCAGTAATCGAAAATGTCTCCCAGAAGATAAATTTCAGCAGCATCTTCCCTGATCTCCTTCAGCCATGTAACAAGCAGCTTTTCCCTTTCCAGACTTTCTTGCGCCGGATATAATCCAAGATGCGCGTCTGATACAAAATATATTTTTTTACCTTCTTCCAAGACGATGCTTTTACCGGATTACTTCTTTTAGCTTACTGTTCAGGGTTTCTATGGTTGGATTTTTCAACAGAATGTCCCCGTCTGGTGACAACAAATAACTTGTAGGCAATTTCTGTACATTATAACTCCGGGCAGCCACTGAATATTCCCCGTTGACATCAATTACTGATATCCATGGATAATTTGCTTTCTTCATCAATTTACCCCAGTCTTCAGCGGATTGGTCAAGGGACACCTGGTAGATCTCGAATTTCTTGCCTCCGAATTTTTTATAAGCATCAATCAGATCCAGATTGGTCAGCATACTTTCCCGGTCAGCCGCTGACCAGAAGCTCAGCAATACATATTTATCGAGCACACTGCTTAGCCTTACCGTATCACCATTTACATCCGGCAGGGCAATTTCAGGTAATCCTGATTTAGCGCCCGACTGCATTAATTGTTCCAGGCGAGCATTGTTAAGCATGGCCATCATATCGTTGAAGTTTTTTTGCAATGCTTTCACATGGGGTGAGCCCGGATGATACTTAGTAAGAGAATCATTCAGGATTTTGAAATACTGGATATCCCTTTTTGAATTCAAAAAATAAGTATTGCTGTTAAGCTGTTGATAGACGGCAGCAATACTTGCCAGTGAACTGGTGTTTTCAAGGATAAAACGAATCAGGAATTTCTTGTGATCCTTATAAATTTTGTTATAATCTTCGTTAAATTTTTGCAGCACAGAATCAGCAGCTCCGTTGGCGGAAGACTTTTTATAAAGATCCTCAATCGAGTCCAATGCTGATTTGTCCTTAACCAACTGATCATTCAATTCCTTCAGCTTCCGGGAATCCTCAGAACCTCTCACAGAATAATCTTCCGTGAAATTTACAGTATCTGAATCAACTACGATCCTGTTCCCCGGGGAAGCAAGTAGGGAAATAAACTGTTGCTGATTAGAAGTAAGCTGGTAAAACTTTTCCTTATCGGTCCGGAAAGAAAACCTGAATTTCCCGGATGAAGTGGTTTTTACTGAATCAATTACATGTGAGCCGGCTACCTGAAGTTCATTCAGATACATCATATCTTTCGAAAGACCTTCAATGTGTCCTTTAATAATTACCTTTGGCTTCCGGTTGCAGGCAACAGCCAGCAAGATAATTGTACAGAATATCGCTGCTTTTTTCATTCAGTGGTAAATTGGATTAAAAAAATTATGGCATGAAGTTGCAAAAATTTACTTTTCATTCAAATAATTGAGCCAGTTTTTTACCCAATTCATCTCCCCGAAGATTTTTTGCTATGATTTTGCCATCTTTATCCAACAGAAAATTAGCAGGAATACCCTGAATATTATATAAGGGAACAACCACCGAATTCCAGTAATTAAGATCACTTACATGGTACCAGTCAAGATGGTCATCCTGAATAGCTTTCTCCCACGACTCCTTTGATTTATCAAGAGATACCTGAAAAATTTCAAATCCTTTATCATGATATTTCTTGTAGTTGGCCACCAGATTAGGATTTTCGTGACGGCACGGGGAACACCATGATGCCCAGAAATCAAGTAGCACATATTTTCCCCGCAAAGAAGAAAGAGAAAGCGTATCCCCATGCGGGTCGGGAAGTGAAATCTCCGGGGCAACAGAACCAATATCGAGACTTTTTTTGATTTTCGACTGGTTATTCATTTGCTCCCTGACATCTGTAACATAATCATGTAATGATTTAACCGCTTCCGATTTAGGATAAAGAGCAATGAGATTACTGTCGACCTTCGAAAAATATTTGAAATCAGATTGAGGATTTAATACATAGGAACGGGGAGCTATACGCTGGTATAATGCCATCAGACTGGCAAAGCTCGCAGGATGTTCATTGATGAAATTAATTGTAAATTCCTTATGCTCTTTAATAATTTGCCGGTAAGTTGAATCAAGTTCTTTTTTAATTTCCAGAATATTGGGGCTGTCCACACTATCACGGTATACCTGTCCGAGTTTATTGATCCTGTCGATGGCTGCATTCTGCTTTTCCACTACACGTCTTATCAGTTCAGATTCGTTAGACCCTTTCACCTTATAACCATCCTGAAAATTATCAGCATCTGCAGTAATATAGATATCATCACCCGGTTTGACCAACAGGGTAATATAATTTTTTGGACTTGTATTCAGCGAATAAAAACGGGGCATATCAGTAATCCCATGTAATTCAAAATGCCCTTTCTCTCCCGGTTGGACAGAATCAATTGGCAACAGTCCTTTGTTTGTTGTCAGTTCCTTAAGATAAACAGTTTTACCGCTGGCATTATCCAGGGTACCTTCTACTGTAAATTTACCACTGCGCGATGAACATGAGTACATTGACAGCGACAAAAGTATAAAATAAAAAATTTTCCGAATCATATTCATTAGGTGTTTAATTTATCTAAGTTTGTAAACTTATCCACAGGTTAAATTATTGTAACCTTCACTACCCTGCTATGTTAATTATTCTTAAAAAGGGTTGGTAAAGTTAGTAAATAATGCTGTTATTCATCAACCCGGCATTTCATTTTAAGAAAAACGATACTGATGCCAAATAAATATATATATCAGTTTTACTGATTCTTATAATAATTACTACCCGAAAATCAGACAGAAAATACTTGTCTGTTCATGGAATATTATTTAAAAAACTTTTATGCCTCCCTACTTGTTATCTATGTTGATTTTTGGTAATTTAGATAACGTATAAAAAAGTGATAGACTTAGACTTATAATATATTTAGAGTGTTGAATATCCGGCATTTGCCACATATAAATAGAAAAGAAAGCCGGTTCAAATAATATGATTACTTCCTTTTTTGACATGTATTCACCGAAACAATTAAAACAGTTATTATAATGAGCTATCTTAAGTTTGATAAATCGCAACTGGTTAACCTGGAGTATTCACTTGGTAAAGAGCTGTTGCGAACAAACCGGGCCGGTTCTTATTCCTGTACCACCATCGTTGGTTGTAACACCCGTAAATATCATGGTTTATTGATCTGTCCGCTTGAAGGGATGGACAATGACTGGAACCTGCTGATCTCCTCACTTGATGAAACCGTAATCCAGCATGACAGTGAATTTAACCTTGGGATTCATAAGTATCCTGGTGATAATTATTACCCCAAGGGACACAAATATGTGCGTGATTATGAGGCAGAAACCATTGCGAGAACCACTTACAGGGTTGGAGGTGTGGTATTGCTCAAGGAATATCTGCTGGTCGAGAAAGAAGAGCAGGTGCTGATCCGCTATACCCTCATAGAAGCGCATTCATCAACACGATTGCGCTTCAAACCTTTTTTGGCATTCCGGAACGTGCATACCCTGTCAAAAGCAAACATGGATGCCAATACCCGCACTGAAACTGTAAAAAACGGTATACGATCGAAACTATACCCGGGATATCCAAATTTATACATGCAATTTTCTAAAAAGGTAGATTTTGTGAATTTCCCCGACTGGTATTATAATATTGAATACATGCGAGAGCAGGAAAGGGGATACAACTACCAGGAAGATCTTTTTGTGCCGGGCTATTTTGAACTTGAAATTACTTCCGGTGAAAGTATTGTGTTTTCAGCAGGCTTAAAGGAAGGTAATCCTCAATCATTTAAACGTAAATTTGAAGCTGAGATTAAAAAACGGATACCCCGGAACACATTCAGGAATTGTCTGATTAATGCAGCACATCAGTTTATTGTAAGGAGCGAGAAGAAAACAGAGATCATTGCGGGTTATCCCTGGTTTGGAAGCTGGGGCCGTGACACTTTTATCTCCCTGCCCGGGCTGACACTGGCCATCGATGATGTACAAACTTTCAGGGCCGTTACGGATACCATGCTGGGAAAAATGCAAAACGGATTGTTCCCAAATATGGGCAGCAGGGAAAAACCTGCTTTCAATTCTGTTGATGCACCACTCTGGTTTTTCTGGAGCCTGCAGCAATATGCAAAGTACACAGGTACTCCGGAAGAGATCTGGAAAAAATACGGGAAATCAATGAAAGCCATCCTGGATGGTTACCGTAAGGGACAGGAATTTAATATCCACATGAACGAAAACGGGTTAATTTATGCCGGTGAACCCGGGAAAGCCCTCACCTGGATGGATGCTGTAATTTACGGAAAACCTGTAACCCCCCGAACCGGGTACCAGGTCGAAATAAATGCACTTTGGTACAATGCAATTATGTTTAGTCTGGAACTTGCACAGCAGGGACATGACACTACCTTTACAGGGAAATGGAAACCTGTTGCAGAGAACATCAGAAAAAATTTCGAAGAAGTTTTCTGGGATCCGGAAAATCAATACCTCGCTGATTATGTAGATGGTGATTATAAAGACTGGTCAGTACGACCTAATATGTTGATTGCAGTTGCTTTTCCCTACAACCCTGTTAGTAAGGAGATTAAAAAGGCAGTGCTGGATGTGACAGAAAAAGAATTACTTACCCCGAAGGGTCTGCGCAGTCTTTCCCCGAAAAATATATTGTATAAGGGAAATTATTCCGGCAATCCTGAACAAAGAGACCAGGCCTATCACCAGGGATCGGTATGGCCCTGGCTGCTGGAATCTTTTTGCAGGGCATACCTGGATATTTACAAAGCCTCAGGGTTGTCAAAAGTGAAGAAGATTTACATGGAATTCGAAGAAGACATGAGTGAACATGGTATCAGTTCCATTTCAGAAATCTATGATGGTGATCCGCCCCATAAACCCAGGGGTGCCATTTCACAGGCATGGAGTATTGCTGCCCTCTTAAGGATAAGCAAAATGATTGAAGAATTTGAAGCTTAACTCCCTGGAGAGCAAAACTATTGTTTTTGGTAATTGTTATAAACCTAATAAGACATTTATAATACCCACAACTAATTTTTTTAACCTGATAGGCCTCTTATGAGAATATTAATGTTTGGATGGGAGTTTCCTCCTCATATTTCCGGTGGTTTGGGCACAGCTTGTTACGGGCTGACAAAAGGATTATCAACGTTGAAGGATCTGGAAATTCTTTTTGTTGTCCCCAAAGCTTTTGGTGATGAAGACAAGAGTGCAGCAAAAATAATTGGCGCAAATGACGTATACATCAGCGAGAAAAAAGTAAATTATGAAGGTTTTTTCCGGGAAATCAGTTTCATAGAAGTAGGCTCCAACATTGTGCCTTATCTGGATCCTGAAGAATTTGAGGAACTTGTAAAACAACATCAGAATGGTAATTACCAGTATGTCACAACAAGTTATCAGGGTAAATTAAACTTTACCGGGGAATACGGCCCGGATCTGTTCCAGGAAATTGCTAATTATGCTGTTGTTGCTTCAGTTCTCGCGGAAGAACATAAGTTTGACGTGATTCATGCGCACGACTGGCTTACTTATCCTGCCGGTATTGCTGCCAAACAGAAATCGGGTAAACCGCTGGTTATTCATGTACATGCCACTGATTTTGATCGAAGTGGCGGAAGCGTTAACCCGGGTGTCTATGACATCGAGAAGAGAGGCATGGAAGCAGCAGATCTGATCATTGCCGTCAGTAACCTCACCCGCGATACCATCATCAATAAGTATGGGATTAATCCTGATAAGGTAATTACCATTTACAATGCAGTTGACCGGCTCGACGAAAACGCGGTGATTGATGCCAAAAGAGGTGTAAAAGACAAGATTGTAACCTTTCTGGGGCGGGTGACCATGCAAAAAGGTCCTGAATATTTTATCGAAGCAGCGTACCAGGTGCTACAGAAAATGGACAATGTTCGCTTTGTAATGGCCGGAAGCGGCGACATGCTTAATAAAATGGTGTCGAGGGCGGCAATACTGGGAATCACACATAAATTCCATTTTACCGGTTTTCTGCGAGGAAGCGATGTACATCACATGTTTGCTATCAGTGATGTGTATGTCATGCCTTCTGTTTCCGAACCATTTGGTATTTCACCACTGGAAGCCATGCAATCCAACGTACCGGTAATTATATCTTATCAATCAGGTGTTTCAGAAATTCTTAAACATGCCCTGAAAATTGATTTTTGGGATATTAACGCTATGGCTGATGCCATTTACGCGATACTCAATTATGAAGCCCTGCCAAAAATGTTTAAGAAACACGGAAGAACTGAGGTGGATAATCTCAAATGGGAAAATTCGGCCAGGCAGGTCCGGGATGCCTATTATCAGGTAACAAAACAAACTTATTAATGCTGGATACTAAACCCGATCATTCATGAAAACTATTTGTCTCTATTTTCAGGTTCATCAACCCTTTCGTTTCAGGCGCTACCGGTTCTTTGATATCGGCAACGATCATTATTATTATGATGATTATATGAATGAAAGCATCATGCAGAAGGTGGCAACAAAATGTTACCTGCCGGCGAACAAAGTATTACTGAAACTGATCAAGGAATATGGTGCCAACTTCAGGATAAGTTTTTCAATTTCAGGAATAGCACTTGACCAGTTTGAGCTATATGCACCAGAGGTACTCGAAAGCTTCCAGGCCCTTGCTGCAACAGGCAGTGTAGAATTTCTGTCTGAAACCAGCGCTCATTCCCTGGCATCCTTAAGAAACCGGGATGAGTTCCAGCGTCAGGTAGAAGTTCAGAATGACCGGATATTCAGATTATTTGGCCAGCGCCCCACCGTTTTTCGCAACACAGAACTGATCTATTCTGATCAGATGGGGTCAGATATTGCTGATATGGGCTTTAAGGCAATGCTTACCGAAGGGGCTAAACATATTATCGGCTGGAAGAGTCCCAATTATCTGTATTGCAACGCTATTAATCCCAGATTGAAAGTATTACTTCGAAATTTTAAGCTTAGCGATGATATTGCCTTCAGATTTGGCAACCAGACATGGTCGGCTTATCCCCTGACAACCGAAAAATTTGTGGGCTGGCTCAACAAGATGGATCCCAAAGAGGAAACTGCAAATATATTTATTGACTATGAAACTTTCGGAGAGCATCAATGGAAAGAAACCGGTATATTTGATTTTCTCAAAGCGCTTCCAAAAACAGTTTTCCGTCATTCAAAATTCAAGTTTGCCACACCTTCCGAGGTAGCCGATCAGTTTCAGCCTGTTTCAGCTGTCAATGTGCCTAATCCCATTTCCTGGGCTGATGAGGAGCGCGATCTGACAGCCTGGTTGGGGAATGAGCTACAACAGGAAGCTTATAATAAACTTTATGAACTGGCTGGAAAAATTGCCTCAATTGATGATCCGAAAATCATGAAAGACTGGAAGTACCTACAGGCTAGTGACCATTTTTATTATATGTCCACTAAATTCTTTTCTGACGGTGAGGTACATGCATATTTCAATCCCTACGCTTCACCCTATGACGCTTTTATCAATTATATGAATATTCTCAGCGATTTTTCCATCAGGGTGAACGCAGCTAATCCAAAAACTGACAAAGAAGTTGAAATAGCCAATCTTACTTCGGTAATAGAACAAAAGAATCAACTTATACAAAAATATGAACAGGAATTGTTAAGGCTGAAAACAAGGAAGTCCAGTCCACGCAAATCATCGGCAGGAGCTGCCAAAACCGCAGGGACTTCTAAAACTACGGCAAAAAAGACGACACCAAAAAAGGCAAAAGCAGGAGGAACAACTACCAAAAAAACTGCAACAAAAAAAAGCAGTTCCGGAACAAGAAAAAAATAAATGATACAGAGGAGGATTATAGAGGATGAGTACAAATGGTTTAAGACCCAACTATCTTTTTGAAGTAAGCTGGGAGGTATGTAATAAAATGGGAGGTATTTATACCTCCTTATCTACAAAAGCGCAAACACTGATCAATGACCTGCACAGCAATTATATTCTGATAGGGCCCGATGTATGGAGAGACACGCAGGACAATCCCGAGTTTGAGGAAGACCGCAAATTGTTTAAAGCCTGGAAAGTGCAGGCTGCCAGGGAAGGACTGAGAATCCGTACCGGCCGTTGGAAAATTAAGGGCAGTCCGGTGGTTATCATAATTGACTTTACCACATTTATTACCCAGAAAGACAATATTTTCAGTGATTTTTGGGAGCAATACAAGCTGGATTCAATTTCGGGTCAGTGGGATTATATTGAACCATCTCTATTTGGTTATGCGTCCGGGAAGGTGATTGAAAGTTTCACCCGTTTTTACCTGAGCAGCCGTGAAAAAGTGGTGGCTCAATTCCATGAATGGATGACAGGAACAGGACTGCTTTATCTGAGACAGGCTGCCCCTGGTATAGCTACTGTATTTACTGCTCATGCTACTGTGATTGGAAGGTCCATTGCCATCGATAACCTGCCTCTGTATGATCAGCTGAAAAATTATAATGCTAACCACAAAGCACTCGATTACAACGTAGTATCTAAACAATCACTTGAAAAGTTATCTGCCGGTACAGCCGACTGTTTTACTACACTTAGCGGGATTACAGCCCGTGAATGTGTACAGTTCCTGAAAAGGGATCCCGATCTGCTCACTCCAAACGGATTTGACAACAGTATTGTTCCGCAAAACGGACTGCTTGAAGAGAAAAGGAAGTCTGTCAGGCAGCTGTTAATTAGTCTGGCCGAAAGTCTAACCGGAGAAAAACCGGATGACGATGTATTGATTACCGGGATTAGTGGCCGGTATGAATTCAGAAACAAAGGGATTGATGTTTTTATCGATGCACTGGGACAGTTGGACCAGCTGAAAAATGAGGATCGTCAGGTGCTGGCTTTTCTTTTCATTCCTGCAAATAATTATGGCGCCAGAAAAGATCTGTTGAATGCCATCGGAGAAAATAACGGGCAGTCACTTCCTGAACCATATTTCACTCATAACCTTCATGACCTTGAGCTGGATCCGGTGATCTCCGGAATAAAAGCCAACGGATTGACCAACAAACCGGGAGATAAAGTGAAGGTTATATTTGTACCTGCGTTTATGAACGGATCAGACGGCATTTTCAACCTGCCTTATTACGATCTGCTTACCGGACTTGATATCACTATCTTCCCTTCCTATTATGATCCCTGGGGGTTTACACCGATGGAGAGCATCGCCTTTCATGTCCCGACGGTTACTACTTCACTCACCGGATTCGGGCAGTGGATCAGTGACGAGATTGAAGATCCCGGGCATGCAGCAGTAGTTATTAACCGAAGTGACAACAGTACAGATGAGGCTTCGCTCGAAATTGCCACCATTTTGAAATCTTTTGCTGCCCTAAGTCCAAAGGAGAGGGAAGAAATCAGAAAAAAAGCGGCTTCCATTTCAGAATTTACCCTTTGGAAATATCAGATTGACGCATATTTTCAGGCATACAACCTGGCCCTGGAACAGGTGGTACAAAGGTCAGGACATTTTAAAGAACCTGAGAGAGCCGAGCAGATCCCCCATGAGGAGAAATTCCGCATTACCAATAAACCAATCTGGAAAAAGATCGTGGTTGAAAAATACATCCCGGAGAAATTGGCAGCACTGGAAGCGCTTGCCAAAAACCTCTGGTGGTCGTGGAATTATGATGCCATTGAATTATTCCGTTCTATAGACCCGGTAATGTGGGCTGATTCAGAAGAGAATCCGGTTGTATTCCTTGAAAATATTCCTTACAGGCGGTATATGGAACTGGAAGCTGACCAGGCATTTATTAACAACCTGGAAAAAGTGCACCATCGGTTCAACGATTATATGAAAGAGGGAGACCACAGAAAACCACCGCGCATCGCATATTTCAGTATGGAATTTGGTTTGCATGACTCACTGAAGATCTATTCCGGTGGACTGGGAATTCTGGCTGGCGATTATTTAAAAGAAGCAAGTGATTATAATTATGATATTGTAGGGGTTGGATTGCTCTACCGCTATGGTTATTTCAAACAACAGGTATCTGGTTCAGGCGAACAGATTGTTTCGTATGAAGCCCAGCAATTTTCGAAAACGCCGGCCCAGCCTGTTCGTGACAAATACGGAAATGTTCGCACCATCGGGGTCGTTTTTCCCGGCCGAACTTTGTATGCGCAGATCTGGAAGGTGAGCATTGGCAGGGTTACCCTATACCTGTTGGATACCGATTTTGACGAGAATATGGAACAGGACCGGTATATTACCCATCACCTTTATGGCGGAGACAATGAAAACAGGCTGAAACAGGAACTACTGCTGGGTATTGGGGGAATCCGCGCGTTGCATACACTGGAGATCGAACGTGACATATACCACTGCAACGAAGGGCATGCAGCCTTCATCGGACTGGAAAGAATGCGTGAATACATAACAGAAGATAACCTGACTTTTTCCGAAGCACTGGAAGTGGTGCGTTCTTCCACCCTTTTCACAACCCACACTCCGGTTCCTGCGGGCCACGATTATTTTACAGAAGACCTGATGCGTATGTATCTGTCCCATTATCCTGCACGCCTCAAAATAAACTGGGATCAGTTCCTGAACCTGGGTAAGATTCATCCCAACGATTCCTCCGAACGCTTCTCCATGAGCTATCTGGCAGCTAATCTCTCACAGGAAATGAATGGTGTCAGCCGTTTGCACGGAAAAGTAAGTCAGCAGATCTTTGATGATTTATGGCCGGGTTACACTCCGGATGAGCTGCATATCGGATATGTTACCAATGGCGTGCACATTCCGACCTGGATCTCTGAAGAAATGCTCAAACTCTACAATGAAGAGCTAAGCCCGGGATTCCTTACTGAACAGGAAAATATATCCATGTGGCAGAAAATAAAAGAAGTCCCGGATAAAAAGATATGGTCATTAAAAAGTCAACAGCGCGAAAAGTTTATCGAATATATTAAACAAAGAATGCGAGAAGCAGCTATCAGGAGACTCGAGAACCCGCGTTTAATGCTCGAGATCGAGGAGAAGCTCAACAAAGATACCCTTACCATAGGATTTGCCAGACGATTTGCTACTTATAAAAGGGCACATCTGCTGTTCCGTGATCCGGAAAGGCTGGCCCGCATCATGAATAATCCTGAGATGCCTGTCCAGTTTGTTTTTGCCGGTAAGGCTCATCCGCAGGATAAGGGAGGACAGGACCTGATCAAAATGGTAGTGGAAATGTCACACCGCCCTGAATTCTTAGGAAAAATTATTTTCCTGCAAAACTATGAGATCAGCCTGGCCCAAAAGCTTGTACAAGGCGTTGACATCTGGCTGAACACCCCTACCCGTCCGCTTGAAGCATCCGGCACCAGCGGTGAAAAAGCCGTGATGAATGGTGCCTTGCATTTCAGCGTACTGGATGGCTGGTGGGCCGAAGGTTACCGCGAAGGAGCCGGCTGGGCACTGAGTGATGCCAGAGCTTATGAAAATCAGGATTTTCAGGATGAACTGGATGCCGAAACGATCTACAGCCTGCTGGAAAATGAGATATGTCCCTTGTTTTATAAAAGGGGAAAAGATGATGTGCCTGCAGATTGGGTGGGCATAATCAAAAACTCAATTGCCGATGTGGCCCCGCATTTCACTATGAACAGGATGCTGCGTGATTATAACAGCAAATACTATCATAAAATGTATGAACGCTGTCAGAAGGTTAAAAAGGATGATTATTTGCTGGCTCGTGATCTGGTTGCCTGGAAAAAGAAGATATACCGGGCATGGGAACATGTGGAGGTGCTTTCAGCCAATTATCCTGAGATTACCGGCGGCCCCATTCAGATAGGGAAGAATTACCGTGCTGAGGTTGTGATGGACCTGGGTGAACTTACTCCCGATGATATTGGGGTGGAACTGGTTTCTGCCGATTCGGAAACCAACCTGAATACCCTGGACATTGTGGGTAAGCAGGATTTTAATCTTATTGATCTCACAGAACGGCAGGCAACGTACCGTATCGAATTCAGTCCGACTGTCCCCGGAGTCCTCGAAATCGGGATCCGCATTTATCCCAAACATCCTGAACTGCCTCACCGTCAGGATTTTGGTATTATACGGTGGATTTGATCACCAGCATACTGAAAAAAACGCCGGATTCCCGAAAGAATCCGGCGTTTTTTTTATGATTATTCATTTATATCATAAACACTCTTTACCTGTATTCTTTTATAAATTATTGCTGTACGGGATGGGAAATATCCCTTGAAGTAATGAGGGGAGGACAGGCTCAAACCAATGCGCTCAGAATAATAGGTCAGATTCTCATCTACCCTGTCGAATCCGCCGAAATCAGATGAATCGGTGTTCAGTACTACCCGGAATTTACCCGGTTTAATCTGAATACCATAATCAGTGTAGGATTGTGTGGGATGAAAATTAAACACAAATAATAAATCACCTCTTTCAAAAGCCATGATCTGATCAGCCCGGTTGAGCATCATGGGTTGAAACCAGGCCTGAGACAGTAATTTGTGTTCTTCAGCCAGTTTAATCATGGCTTTGTCAAAATCAGCGAGAAAATGGTAGCGAAGAGACTTGTCGTCTACAAGGTGCCACTGTCTTCGGGCATATTTGTAGGACCAATTGTTGCCTTCCCGGGGAAAATCGATCCATTCAGGATGACCGAATTCGTTACCCATGAAGTTCAGGTAACCTCCGCCTGCCGTGGAAAGAGTTGCCAATCGAATCATCTTGTGCAGAGCCATCCCGCGGTCAATCACCAGGTTATTACTGTCCTTGTTCATGGCGAAATACATTTCTTTATCCATGAGCCGGAAAATAATCGTTTTATCACCAACCAGAGCCTGGTCATGCGACTCAGCATAACCGATGATTTTTTCTTCCGGACGATGAGTGGTAAGCTCATGATAAATTGCCCCTACATCCCATTGTTCATCGGGTAATTCTTTAATGACCTTTATCCAGTAATCAGGCACACCCATTGAGAGCCGGTAATCAAACCCAAGTCCTCCGTCCTCAACTGGAGCTGCCAGCCCCGGCATGCCGCTCATTTCCTCAGCAACAGTGAGTGCTCCCACGTTAACCTCATGAATCAGCCTGTTGGCCATTTTCAGATAGGCCAGTGCATCTTCATCCTGCTGCCTGTCAAAATACATATTGTAATTGGTGAATGCCCGGGAAAGTCCGTGGTCATAATAGATCATGCTGGTAACCCCGTCAAAGCGGAAACCATCAAATTTATACTCCTGCAGCCAGTATTTACAATTTGAAAGCAGGAAATGTATAACCTGAGGCTTGCCGTAATCGAAACAAAGTGAGTCCCAGGCAACATGTTCCCGCCTCGGGCCCTCATGAAAATACTGGTACGGTGTGCCGTCAAACCGGCCGAGACCCTCCTGTTCATTCTTCACTGAATGGGAATGAACCAGATCCATGATCACACTGAGGCCTGACTGGTGAGCCGCATCAATCAGTGATTTTAATTCGTCCGGGGTACCAAATCGTGACGAAGCAGCAAAGAAATTTGAAACATGATACCCGAATGACCCATAATAAGGATGTTCCTGAATGGCCATCAGCTGCAGTGTATTGTATCCCGCTCTGATCACCCGGGGTAGTATCTCATCCCGGAAATGAGTGTAAGAGCTTATGTCCTCTGCCTCTCCCGCCATCCCTACATGGGCTTCATAGATGAGTGGTGGCTGAGTCCTGTCCCTTTGGAACGAAGCAGCTTTCCATTGGTAAGGTTCATCAGGCTCCCATACCTGGGCGTTGAAAATGTAGGTCTGCGTATCCTGAACTACCCGCGTAGCCCATGCAGGAATACGCTCTCCCCTGCCTCCGTCCCAGTAAATGACAAATTTAAAAAGATCAAGATGGTTAAGTGCCTCAGGTTCCAGTGCCAGCTCCCAGTTTCCCTGTTCCATTCGACTCAATTGAAATTCCGGTAACTCCTGCCAGTTATTAAAAGTCCCGACAAGAAAAATTGCCGTGGCATTTGGCGCCCATTCCCTGATTACCCAGCCTGAATTTGTTCGATGCAAACCATAATAAAGATGGCCACTGGCAAAACCGGCCAGCGATCTGCTCCCTGACAAAATCTCCTGTTCCCTGTCAGCAGCATAATTTATTCTTTTCTTAATTACCTCCTTGAAGGGATCCAGCCAGGGATCCTGTTGTACGATTTTTGGAATATCCATATACTACAGCTTATTTTTACCAGAAATTTAAGAAATTTACATGAGAGGAACACACCCGGAGAAAGATTTGTTCCGGCTTTCAGCATCTTTATTAATTCTTTTTTTTGAGCATCAGTATAACAAACCTTTATCATGCTGTAAAAAAAAATCAAATAAAGCAAACCCATGTGCCTTCTCTCCGTATATAATCTATCAGTTGCTGAATAAACCTGCTGATGTGGTGAAGATTAAACATTCATGGTGATAAAGTATAATTATCTGACATCTTGAAGTTTGCACCTCCGGGGATTGCCCCTGACCAGCAGTTGTATCTGGCTACATAATAAACGGTACTGGTAATTATTGACCATTTGCCGGATAACAGACCGCATGATTAAAAATTAGTATGAACACTTTCAAAAAAAATAATTACGGAATGAAGATCGCCCTATCATTTGTTTTAATCCTTGGCACTTTATCTGTTTTTGCTCAACAGGAAAATTTTGAAGCAAAAGAAAAGCAGTGGATTCGTGAAAACCATATAAAAACCAGGACTCAAAATGATCATTCTTATGTGAACGGGAAACCCGCCTCAAAAGGTTATACCAGTTCCGTAACAACCTATGACCAGAACGGGAATATTGTAGAGGAAGTTAATTACCGGAGAAATGGTGACGTTCTGTATGTAAACACCTACAAGTACGACAGCCAGGGAAACCGTATCGAGTATGTGAAATACGACGGAAACCGTGAGAAAATAAATTATAAACAATCTTTTATATTCGACGGAAAAGGAAACAAGCTCATAGAAACAGGCTATAACGGAGCCGATCATTATAAGAACACCTACAAATATGACGGACAGGGTAACCTGAGAGAGATCAACTATTATGTTGATGACAAGCTCGATGAACAGCGATTATTACGCCGTGACGGGAACCTAACCGAGATAAAGATTTACGATGGACAGGGGGCTTTTAAATTTACCCTGCTGAACCGGTATGATAACCGGAAAAACCTGATCGAAGAGCTTAAAAATGAAGTAAACAACACTAC
>DASQZP010001045.1:0-2945 GCA_035638655.1 Bacteroidales bacterium | reverse complement strand
ACAGGTAACCATGTAAAAATACGTCCTGGCAAAATCACCTTTAAATGAATCAATTGGTTCGAAGACAATTCCGCCATACCCGGGGAATGAGGATGAACCAAGTTTACTGCCATTGGTTGAGGTATAAGTTGGATTGTCAGTTTCTCCGTAAGGGTAATTGCTTCTTCGACCGTTTACATATCCGTCGGTGGGATAAATATGAAACAGGTCAGTATACATTGGCATGGCATCATTGAACCAGCTTTTTGGGAAAGAGTGTTCACGGTTGTAGCAATCTCCTTCAGCCTGGTAGTTGCCGCACTGGTCCTGATTAAATGTAAACTCATACGCTGGTGTACCTCCCGGAACATCTGAATACATATCCCATACATATCCATCATCGCGCTTATCTGTGGAGGAGAAGGCTGTCCACAATTCTGAATAGCTGATTGCATCATGTGTGCTGATAATTGTATGCAGGGCTGTTTTTAATGCCTCTCCCTGTTTTCCTGATGCATTGTCGTAATAACCTGCAGGGATTTGAGCGGTAAGCGGCAAATAAAGAAACAGCGCAAAAAACAGCAACAGGTTTTTAATAGTATTGAGTTTTCGACCAGCTTGAAAATGCTGGAAATGCTTAGCGGGGGATATGAGGAATAACAAAACAGGAAGATTTTAATTGTTGAATAATGATTCTTCGGGCAAAGATATAATCCCGGAACTAATTTAAGGTAGATTTTACAGAAAAATAATAAATTGTGAATTGTAACTGTAAATTATTCCTCATCCTGCCATCTTTTCAGGTCTCCTGCTCCTTTCCTGTGCATCTTAACCAGTCCGCTTTCATCATTTTCAGCAACGATTACTTCTGTGGGTGACAGCAGAGATACAAATTGCTGATTTTGTGTGGTGGCAATGATTTGGGTGTGTTCTGCTGCTTTCCTCATCAGGGATGTCAATTGCTGTAAGGCTGTTTTATGCAACCCGCAGCCGGCTTCTTCAATTAAAATAAGAGAAGGGAAATATGTTTTATCCCGGGGAATCACAAGCAACAGCGCATGGGCTAGCAGGCGAAGGGCTCCTTCAGAAAGATCTTCAAGTGGCATCTTCATATCGGTATCCCTGTCGGTCCAGAAGACCTGTACTTTATTATTTTTACCGGAAAGTTTGAAAGAGAAAGATTCTATTGTAACAAATGATTCTTTCATAGCAATTTCAACTTTGTTGTATGCATCCCTGTCATTATCATAGAGATGATAAAAATAAGCAGATAGATTATGCCCATTGGGATGGTAAGGCAACGCATCAGCCATGGGCACAGCCATTCGTAAAGGAGATTCAGGCGAAGTATCTGCAAAATTGTACAGACGGCTATTAGACAGTAATGTATAAAACAAACCAGCCTCTTTTACCTTGCTTCCCGGTTTTATGAGCTGGTCTTTTAATCCTGCTTCAGTTCTTTTTAATCCAATGTTTGTAACGGAAATACCTGATTTTTTAACACCAACATATTCATCTTCAAAAATATAATCATCTCCATCAAGTGTTATTTCAAATCCGTAGAGATATATTTTCTCCTTTTCTTCCAGCTTTAGCACCGCATAGATATTGTCTTCCTGGTCTTTTCCCCTGAAGGACAACCTGCTGATACCTCCTTTCTTCTTACAGTAATCATAAAGTTCCTTTTTAACCAGGTGTGACAGAAAATCAAACAGATTTAGCAGATTACTTTTTCCAATATTATGTTTTCCTGTAATGATGTTAAGCGGATTCAGTTCAAGATTAACATGCTTGAGATTTTTAAAACTCTCTATCTCTATATTAGTCAGCATCACCATATTGTCTTAATTTTCATGTAATTTAAGAAATATTTTTGTAAAACAATATTTAAATTAATACTCAATTTTGCCAATATTGTTCATGTTCCAGAGTATCCATTGCTGTCTGCCAAGCAGGTAACGGGTTGGCCGGTTCGGGCGCCAGCGAAGTGGGTTTGGTAGTGTAGCCGCGATGAGTGCAGATTCTCCCCTTGTGAGGAACAAGGCGTGTTTGTGAAAATAGGTCAGCGCAGCAGCTTCTGCCCCGTAAATACCATTTCCCATTTCTATCACATTCAGATACACTTCCATAATGTGGCGTTTGCCCCAAAACAGCTCTATAAGTATTGTAAAATAGACCTCCACTCCTTTTCTGATCCAGGAACGTCCCGGCCAAAGAAAAACGTTTTTTGCTGTTTGTTGCGAAATTGTACTGGCTCCCCGCAGGCGTCTGCCCTGGGTGGCCTCCCGGCGGGCTTTCCGGATTGCTTTCAGGTCTATTCCGAAATGTTCGGTAAACCGGTTATCCTCAGATGCTACAACTGCCAGTTGCATATTTGGAGATATTTTTTCCAGTGGGACCCACTGATAATTCATCTTCACTTTTTCTCCTTTCCGGAGCTGCTCATTCATTCGGATGGCCATCAATGGTGTAATGGTGGGCGGGATAAAACGGAAGATAATTACACCTGAAATGCTGACGACAAAAAATGTAAATAAGCTGTATCTTACAACATTGGAGAAATGCCTGAAAAAGAATTTTAAGGGAAAGTTTCTTATTGACTGAACAGATCGTTTAACGAATCCCTGACTGACTGTTGTGGTGCCAGTTTTCTCAATGATATTTTCAGCAACTTCTTTTTCTTCCATAAAACCTTTTAATATACAGTTCACTTACAAATTTAGACAAAAGATTTTCTTATAATGTTCATATGCAGAAGGAAAAGCTGCTACTCTTTTTGAAATTCACTTACATACTGTAACTTTATGGCAAAAAAATATGAAAGCAGCAGTTCTGTCAGAATACGGGAAGTTCACCTGGAGTGAAGTTGACACTCCGGATTATAATGAAGATGAGGTATTGGTTAAGATTGAATATGCCAGCATTTGTGGAAGTGATCAACATGTTTTCTCCGGGGATTTCCATCC
>DASQZP010001044.1:0-4342 GCA_035638655.1 Bacteroidales bacterium | reverse complement strand
TAATCCCAGGGAAGGAATTAAATATCTTCATGACAATACTGTCAACCTTGTGCACACCGATGTAAAAATGAATGAAATGACTGGAGACGAGGTGTTATCTCATGTAAGAGAAAATTATCCTGAAGTTGGCGTAATAATGATGACTAGTTTCGGCAATATTGCCCATGCTGTCCGAGCTATTCAAAAAGGCGCTTTCGACTATGTAACAAAACCATTTAAAGCCAAAGAAATCCTTTTCCGTATAAATCGGTATTTTGAGTCCGGCTCTGCAATTAATAATCGACATAGGATTGATAATTTTGCAAAAGATAGGGATCAAAAAAGCAAGAAGGGAAATTATGGATCTGAAAAAGAAACAATCGAACAGAGCGACAAAGAGTTTATCGGCAGCGACCCCAATATTCAAATATTATTGGATATTCTTCCACAGATAGCTGTCAGTACGGCACCCGTGATGATACATGGAGAGAGCGGTACCGGTAAAGAAGTTTTTGCTAATCTCATCCATCAAAATAGCGATCGTTATAATAAACCATATGTAAAAATTAATTGTGCTAATCTACCCAAGGAATTAGTTGAAAGCACACTATTCGGACATGTAAAAGGAGCCTTTACCGGCGCTATTTCTGACAAAAAGGGGGCTTTTGAAGAAGCAAATGAAGGGACAATTTTGCTTGACGAAATTACCGAAATTGATATCGAAATACAAGCAAAGTTGTTACGAGTTTTACAAGAAAAGGAATTTCAACGAGTGGGAAGCCAAAAACCTATTCAATCGGATGTGCGTGTTATTGCTACTTCAAATAGGAATATTGCTAAAGCAATAACGGACGGACAATTCAGGAAAGATTTGTACTATCGTTTAAACGTTTTTCCCATTTCTATTCCGCCGCTCAGGGAACGCAAGAACGATATCCCTCTCTTAATCGATTATTTTATTAAACGATATACTAAGAAATACGGGTTGGGTCCCAAAAAGATTACCGAGGATTTGAAAGATTTCTTGATGGGGAAAAAATGGGACGGTAACACCCGTGAACTTGAAAATAAAATTCATCGGGGTGTTATCCTTTCGGGAAACAGCGATGTCATTAAAATGGATCACGTCGAGAAAAATTTATTTGCTCAAGTTGATCTTGAAGTTAGCAAAGAAGTCCTGTCTGATTTGCCGCTCATATCTATCGAGGACATGGAGCTTCAACTTATCAAAAAAGCCCTTGAGCATACCCACGGTAATCAAAAAGAGGCCGCTAAAATATTAGGCATAACTGATCGTACTATTCGAAATAAAATTAAGAAAGCCTTCTCAAATGAAGAATCATAAATATTTTTTAAGTTGATTTTGAGTATAATTATTTCAATTCAAACTAAGGTTGCCATTACTACCATTTAGATTTTTTTTACGCTTGAATTGTATTTTAAAATGAGATTGTCCATCACTCATTGACATTTCCAATTTTGCATCAAGCTGACGAATAAGACTACGAATGATATCCCATCCTAAAGATGGCTGGCTATTGCCGATATGAGCCGTTGAATTAGGCGATTCTTTAATATCTGTGTAAACCATATCTCTAGAGATTTCTATATCTATCGTTATTTCTCGCTTATCAGTCAAAGAGGATGATCGTTCCTCTATATTTAACAATATCTCATTTAATAATAATGCTGCAGGCATGGCTTGATTGACATTTAAAATAAATGACGGGGAATTAACGTGGATATCCATCGAATGATTAAAAATAGCATTAGTTTTAAAATTCTTAATAAAGCTGTCCAGATAGGATTTAAAATCCAAGCTAACCAGATCATTAGACTGGTACAAAAATTCATGTACGTCAGCAATCGCATGAATTCGTTTCTGAGATTTCCCCAATATAGATTGTACATTCGGATCATCAACATCAAATAATTGCAAATCAAAGAGTCCTGAAATAAGCGCCATGTTATTTTTTACCCGATGATGGAGCTCCTGCAACAAAACCTGATTTCGTTTATTTGCCTTCTGTAGTTCTTTTATGGAATCATGCCGTTCGCTTATATCACGGATTATGCTAATCACTACATCTTTTCCAAAAAACTTACTCTTCGACAAAGTTATCTCTATGGGAAATATTGTACCATTCTTCTTTTGAGCCCAACGATCAAATATTATTTGTTCCCCATTAAACGCCTGTTTAAAAAGCTCCGGCTTATACTGTTCCAGCGACTGAGAAGCTAATACTTCTTTAGGCATCTTTCCTACAAATTCGTTCTCATCATATCCAAATATCCTAGCAGCTGATGTATTAGCCTGAATGATTACTCCATTATTGTCATGGATAAAAATTGCATCCCTTACATTGTTTAATAAGTCGCGATAGGTCTTCTTGCTGGCTTTTAATTGGTTAATATACCGCATTGTTTCCGTCTCATCTTTGATAGCAAGGCAATATAGAGTCTCCCCAGTCTCTTTTTGTATTGTTGACACCGAAATATTTGCAATTATTTCGGTTCCATCTTCTCTACTAATTGTTATGCTTTTCCGAAAAGATCTATGTCTTTGTATTTTACCCGAAAAATCAGAAGCTTCGTTTTTAACTTGAAGTACATCATAAATATTTCTGCCCTTAAGATCATTATACGAACTGTTTAATAGGAGTTCATTAGCAAACGCACTGCTATTCAAAATTTTCCCTCCCTTTTTAACTAATAATATGCCCTCTACCGTATTGGCAAAAATTAACAGGGGCTCATCATTTTGCTTTATAAATTGCTCCTGCCAATATTTTGAGTTTCGAAGATAATAGTATGAGGTAATTCCTCCCGTCAGCAATACAACAAGTCCAATGCCTATGAGATTAAATAAGGTATATCTCTGCAAGCTTTTGGAAAGGATACTCATTTCATAGATAAACTGATGGGGTGAACTTGCAAGTTGAGCATCAGTCGAGTAAAGCCTTAACAAATACTGTCGCTTTTTAGCTGATGAAAGAGTCTGATTCTGATAAGTAGAAATGATTCTCCTGCCCAGTACTTGCAATCTACCTAACATACGTTCCATATTTTGCCGAGTAGTAAAAGACTGTTCAAAAAGATCAATCCTTGGCAGATAAAGAGACCAGGTGGGCGATAAATAAAGTGTATAAAATATTTTCATGTCTCTAAAATGACATTCTGTCAATGAACCTAATAATGGCGTATTCAAGGATTTGACTTTTACAAAATTATTTTTCAATAAATCTTTTTTCTCATTTAATAGCTTATTCATCGCCTTTTTGTAATTCCGGTATTTTGCCGGATCCCTTGACCTCATATAATAAACAAGGTTGATAGTAGCAGCTTTTTGATTTTTAGCCCAATTATCCTGTTCCACAATAAAATCGCGTACCCCATCTTTCAGGATTTCACTTAAAATATTTATTATTAGGAACCCAAGAGTAAAAATAATTATAAAAATTACCACTGAGGTAATATATCTTTCGAATCGGTACCATTTACCATAGAAAGGTGTCATAACTCAAAAATTATAAGTGATTCTATTCCGGCAGAACAATCCAGAAGTTTCTCGCATAAATATTACTTGAGTATTTATCGGCTATTTATCTCTAATAATTAAATGAGGTGGAAACATAAAATGTAAAATAATGTAAATTTGATATAAGAAATAAAGTTGGAACGTAGCATGGTGGACCTGCTACATTTCTTTTGGGTAGTTAAAATTTTGTTCCTTTAAAACAAAAAACATCCTCACACCCACCGAAAACATTTGGTACAAGTTATCCCAGGAGATGAGTGTAGATGTGGGTTTAGCGCTTTAAAGCATCAAAAACGTTTCAAGTCTGTCTAAACCTAGATTTTCGTGATTCCGGGTAGAGCGGATCGTTGCCTCCCCGCTCACCCCTGACATTACCCATAAAAATTTTAACAGGCATGTTGTAAACGCCAATAGCGAGTATGGATAGTGGCTACCATTTTCTGATATAATTTTGTGATTTCTCGATAGGCACTACTGTATATATGACGAAATCGCTGCAATAGGGAAGTTTTTTGTTCCTCGCTGGGTGGTCCAAGATACGCGTCTCTAAACA
Organism: Bacteroidales bacterium; assembly: GCA_035638655.1. GTDB lineage: Bacteria > Bacteroidota > Bacteroidia > Bacteroidales > DASQZP01 > DASQZP01. The sequence continues at coordinate 272 of DASQZP010001044.1, read as the reverse complement.
TAACTGAATGGCATAACTCAGACAACAGAACACGACTAGTTTTTCCAATCGACGGTGAGCCGGAAATTTACTCGAACAAGTTTCCCACTTTAACACACTTTTCAAATCTTTTGAACGTTTATTCAATCCACATGCGTTGTTTGTAACCGGTCACCGATTGTTGGTAGTTAACACTTGTGGCTAAGTATAAGGGTTCTGAAGATTTCTCAGAGAAAAAAACTGCCAGATTTACCAGTGGATGAGGATAATGCTTGCCCATAATAACCTGGCGG
>DASQZP010001043.1:0-5679 GCA_035638655.1 Bacteroidales bacterium | reverse complement strand
GTCACAATTTGTCTGTCACCCTTAATTTCTGTCCGGTAAACTTCTTTACCAAGAATATTACAAACCGAAAGGGTACCAATGAATTTATCAGGAAGGGTTATATTCACTTTGCCACTGCTTGGATTAGGATAAACTTTAATGTTGTTACGGTTATTCAAATCTGCAGCAGTTGTACCTGTAACACTTATCAGATTTTCCTGGGTGAGGGTATCATTTATGCCCTGGTTAGTAGCAACAAGGGTAACAGTATAAGTACCGGCAGCGTCATAGGTATGACTTGGGTGCTGATCGGTGCTGGTTGTTCCGTCACCAAAATCCCATGTCCATGAAGTAGCATTTTCTGAGAGATCAGTAAAGTATACAGTCAGAGGAGCATCTCCTTCAGTTACATCAGTGAAAAAATCTGCTGATGGTTTGGGTACGTTGGTAGCTTCCTGAAGGGTAACCTCATCAATCAGTATCTCAAAATTAACTGCATTCCCATTATCATTACCATTACATCCAACCTTGATGGCAAAATAATAGGTACCGGTTGTCTCCGGAACATAATCGCCAATCTGGATACATCCATCATTCTGGAATGTACCATCAACCAGGCTGCCTGTACATTCTGCCCAGGTAAGAAACTGAACAAGCATAATTGAATCTGCACCATAATCTTCGCCGTCAGCAGGAGGAACAGTGCCAATGTATACCTGTGCCCAGAAGTTCTTTGTTTCTGTCAGGGCTTTAAAGGCAGCATCGAAATGGTAGACAGAGTCTGCATGCAGTTCAACCTTCTGCCAGATACAATACAGCGATTGGTTATCCTTTGCGGTGCCGTTAAGATACAAACTCCCTCCTTCACCGAACTGAGGTGTATCATCAGTATAATTCCAGATTGCTGTTGTGGAAGAAGTCTCATTCAAGTGGGTAATATTCCATAGGTTGGGATCTTCCATATTGCCACCGTACAGCATTTCACCTGCGGGAAGTTCAGGTCTCTCATTAACCTTAACAAAATCTGTTTTCGCAATGGTAGAATCTCCCATTTCGTTGGTTGCAGTAAGCGTTACAGTGTAAGCTCCCGGTGTATCATAGGTATGCACCGGATTTTCTTCGGTACTTGCGGCTGAACCATCTCCGAAATCCCAGCTGTATGAAGTACCAAACAATGAATTATTGCTAAAGGTAACTTCAAGCGGTGCAAAACCGACAGGATTGGCAGAAGAAAAACGGGTATAAGGTTTGGTACGGACTTTAGTCAGTGAAACTTCATCCAATGCAACTACAAAAGGCATAATTTGTCCAGCCCCTGCGTATGTTCCGATTTTAATAACAAGGAAATAATCACCACTCATTTCAGGTGTATATCCTCCATAAGTACATCCATTGCTCATGAAGGTACCATCAACGCCTATGCCGGTACAACCACCATCCCATGTATTGAACTGTGCAATTTTGGCATTGCCTTCTCCATAATCCAGGCCATCAATTGGTTCTGCTCCAATATACACCTCACACCAGAACTGATTTAAACCGCTGGTAAGATCACGGAACGCACCATTAAAATTATAAACTGAATCAGCCGACAGATGTACCTGCTGATAAATAGCATACTGAACAGTACTGTTATTCGACTCGCCATTTACATAGAGGCATCCCCCCTGGCCTGCTGCCGGTGTATCAGTAGTGTAATTCCAGGTAACAGTTGGTTCAGAGCCTGCAGGTGTATTCAGGAAAGAGGTATTCCACATACCCTCATCTTCCAGGTTTCCGCCTGCAAGAATACCACCTCCTGTAAGTTTTTCCGGTGGATCAACGGTAATAAGGTTATCTTTGGTAAGCACATTTTCTCCAATCTCATTGGTAACGGTGAGTGATACTGTGTAGGTGCCTGCATCAGCATATACATGTTGTGGGTTCTCATCAGTAACGGCAGCAGTGCCATCTCCGAAATCCCAGGAGTAGGAAACACCAAATTTTGATTTGTTGGTGAATTGAACTGTAAGGGGAACATATCCACTGAGAATATTACTGCTGAAAGCTACCTGTGGAGCCACTCTCTCTTTGGTCAACGTAAGTTCGTCCACAATGGTCTCAAACGCCTGATCGGTGCCATCCCATGAGGTGCTGCCCATTTTTACTACCAGGTAATATGTACCAGTGGTATCAGGGGCAAAGGATTTGTAGGAACCTGCATCCTGACTAAAAACTCCGTCATTCTTTGCAGGTGTCGACCAGAAGCCGAAATCTGTTAATCTGAAATTCGTACCTCCGTAATCTTCACCATCAACGGGAGCAGTACCCAAATAAACCTCGCACCAGCTGTTATTCATAGCAATGGCCTTAAACGCCCCGTCGAAACTATACATTGAATCAGCAGAAAGGTGTACTTTTTGGTAAATTGCATACTGAACAGTAGAATTATTCGAAAGCCCTGAAACATGCAAATTACCTCCCTGCCCTGCTGTTGGAGCATCGGTGGTGTAATTCCAGTCTACTGTGGGTTCGGAACCATCAGGTGTATTCAGATACGAGGTCGACCATCCGGCCTCCGACTCAAGATTACCCGCCTGAAGAATATCAGTCTGGGCATCCAGGTTGCGGTAAACTGCTGACAAAAGCAATCCCGCGATAACAAGTGTAGCTTTTAATTTCATAATCATTTGTTTTAGTTAAACTGAAGATAGATTTATAATTACATAGTAGAATTAATTTTCTCCGTTGGGAAAAACTGTGATGGAAACAGGCACCGAACGATGGTCAAAAGCATCGATGGTATATACTGAAACCGTATAGCCCTTTATTTCAAGATTGGTAATCACAGCTGAATCAACCATCTGGTCAATAAGTAAACTATCATCTTCATAATCAATAAAAATCTTTTTGGCTATATCTCCATCGGGATTGTCCCAGTAAAGAGTCGCTTCGCGCAGTCGTTCCGAAGCGCTCAGGTTTGAAACCTTTGGCGCGTAAACATGCTCAGTTTCCAGATATTGTTTGAAGTTGTCTCCCATTTTATCGCAGGAGACAAGCATTAATACAAACAAATTAACTAACAAAAAATTTATTTTTTTCATGGAACTACTTTTTATCAATAGGTAAATTATCCAGTCCGAACAAGGTAATCTCAGAACCATAAACATTAGTCTCACTACCAAAACTGGAGGTAAGACTGAATTTTAGGTAACGGAAAGGTTCAGATGTATTCTCCAGAGAGAATTCATGGCCGTCAATGGCCTCCTGAATTTTAGCTGCAGGGATGTTCCCATCTTCATCTTTCGGATCACCTATATCAAAGGAACCAAGTAAAGTCCATACGGTCTTGTCATTACTGGTCCAAAGCTCAAACGAACGCATATTCTCACCCTGATAATAATAATAGTTGGTGCTTACACCATTGCTTTCTGCATCACTATATGCATATGCCCTTTGCCAGACTTTAAATCGGTTCAGGATGATCTTCTTGTTCAGGTCAATCACAATATCGAGCGGATAATTCAGTGAGCCACCGTTGTTGTCCCTGTTGATAATGAAATAACTATTATCGGAAGGAGAATCCTTAGTGTCAATTACATCATCCCAGAAATTCACAGTTAATCCCTCCCAGGCATTACCATCAACAGAAAGGGAGGAAACAAGTGTCCAGGAGGCTTTATCAATCTTTTCTTCGTACAAAGGCTTTACCCTTCCGGCAAAAACTGTGTCCGTCTTATTCCCTTCCAGGTCTTCCACCATCACAGAAAAATCATACAACAGTGAGTCCAATCCTCTGATGTTATAAGCTTCATCAGTCCTTTGGGAAGGAAGGATCCTTTCCTCCACTGCACCCTCAGAGGGATAAAACAGGTGTACAAAAACCTGTTTGCGGGCAATATTTTCCCAGCTGATTTTTACTCCACCCAGGTCGGGTTGCAGATTAATGCTTCTCTTTACCAAATGAATATAGGATATTAAAGGGCTAAAATTAATTTCCACCCCTTTCGACTGGTTATCATTACGGTCAACGGCATACAACATCACTTTGTGACCCACGGTATCATTAAATCCGTCAACCTCAATCGAGTCCTTGTAATGACTGGAGACACGAAACACTTCATTCCCGAGAGAATTTTTATATGCAGCCTTGATGTAGTTCAGATCATTGTCACCGGGAATTTTATAACTAATTATACCACCTCCATGAGTAGGTTCAACCTTTACAGCTGAAACATCACCTGGAGGTACTGTGTCAATGTCTTTTTTGTTTTCGCATGCACTTAACAAAAAACCGGCTATTATTACTCCGGAGACTGCAATAAAAGTATTTCCGGTCAACAGCTTTATATGTTTTGATAATGCTTTCATTTTCATTTTATTAAATTTTAAAATTTACCAACCAGGATTTTGTACCAGGTTTGAATTCACGATCATTTCGTCCATTGGAATGGGTTGCAGATAATCACGCGGGGTGATAAATGATCGCTGTCCTACTTCCTTCACTGTATAGAACTTATTGATGGTACTCTCATCCACGCTCCATCCTTTTACCGGAACATCAAAATATTTATCTGCTTCTTTCCACCTGCGCACATCATAATACCGTTGGCCTTCAAATGCCAGTTCGATGGTGCGTTCCTGCTGTATGATCTCCCTCAGCCCTTCACGGGTAAGATGTTTTCCCGGGTCTTTTGCCAGGGTAGGATCCGACCATACTTTCTCAACATCAGGAACTCCGGATCGGGAGCGGACTACATTCAGTGCATCATACACTTTCTGATCCGGACCATAATATTCATTATAGGCTTCTGCATAATTCAGATATAGTTCTGCCAACCTGATAATGGGCCACGGGTAAGTAACCAGGGTGTTATATTCCTCGCCAACAGAGGATGGATGACATATTTTCTTGAGCACATAGCCGGTTATTGCATAATCATTGGTTTGCGCCCTTCTTCCGTGCGGTTCACCCTTGCGCATTTTAAGCAACCATTTTTTACCCCAGGTCCGATTGATGCCACGATCAAAGCCTATAGAAGCATAAAAACGGGGTTCACGGTGTAGGTGCAGATTGGCGGTCGCCTCACCTGTCTGAGCATGCAGTCCTTCTTCGGGAGGAATGACGGTAACCCCATAGCGCCGGTCATAATTGAAAGTCAGATCCTCATCAATGGGTAAACCGTTTTCGGTATAATACATCTCAGCTGCCTGCAAAGTTGGCGAAACCCATTGCCACGCTGCATGGTTTGAAGAAGCCTCCGGATTGATCATCATTGCTGCTGCCTGTAAAGTCCACCAATCACCATCGTCAACTGGATTAGAATTGCCCCAGATCAGTTCCCGGTTCCACTTTTCAGTAAACATATAACGATAATTATACAGGGCTTTCACCTCATCGCTATTATAAGCAGCGCTATCGAAGGAAGGTACGACATCATTGTAAGTATACATTTCTACACCTGCTTTCAGGGCCAAATCAATAGCCTCTTTGGATGCATCCATTGCCTTTTTCCACTTTTCCTTGTTATAAGAGGTGTTAAAAAACTTCTCTCCGTCATTGCCAGTAAAAGTTTCATAGTAATCCGAATTACCATTATACAGCGGACTGGCAGCATATAAAAGCACACGGGATTTAATTGATGCCGCTACTACTTTGTCCACCCTGCCAAGATCGTTTTTTGAAGCATACCGCTCCGGCAGATTTTCCATGGCCAGGTT
>DASQZP010001042.1:0-5040 GCA_035638655.1 Bacteroidales bacterium | reverse complement strand
CGATGCATAATTTGAACAACATGTTGGTAAAAGTTGTCTCCTGAGCGCCTGGTGCTTATAAGGAATTAAAATTTTTGTAACAACGCAGTTATCGGACATTATGGACAGACACTAAATAAGGAAACAAATTGGATTATATTATAAGAATATTACAATCTATCATACCAGCTTTTACGCTTGTTATATTTCAGATCTTTAAGAATGGCGGACTTTACATTTATCCTGAATTCATAACTCTGTCTGTATCCAAAGGGTACAACTGTAAAGTTCATTTCCCAGCAGTGGAGGTCCCTGTGAATACTCATACTGGTGGTACTCATTTTATGGTGCGTAAAATCGTATCCTGACCGTGCACCTATTTTCCATTTTGGTGTAAGGCTTAAATCACCGCCAAAAGACAAAGTTTGGGTGATGTTCGACTGGTCATATGGTTTTGAATAATTGAAGGTATAGCTGAAATTAAAACTCCACGGTATGCTAAAGTTCACATAATTACCTGTACCAAGGCTGGCTTCAGGATATAAATTATCGTCATAATTCTGGTTTTGCTGCATATCATTCTGCTCATTAGCTGCCGCAGAATTTTCATCGCCTTTATCCCCGGCTTTGGAGCGAAAAGAACTACCGATGGAAATATTAGCATTCGTAAGCCTTGCGATTCGCCCGCTTTTTTGGAATTCAAACTGATTAATACGTATTCTGCTATTGCCATTTTTTACATATGCATATGGATCAAAATTACCTGATACCCGGATATTCAGCTTATTATTCAGCAATCTTGTTCCTGTATTAAAACTGATATTACTCCAGTTAAGAGAATCCCTGAAGACATCATAAGAGGTATTGAAGTCAAAATTCTCAAGAATTTTTACTTTCTTTGGTTCTCCGGTGGTGTCATTTTTAGGTATCATCTTCATTTCCAGCGTATTGCGCAAACCTAACGAAACCCGGCCACTCCTGCCCCGGGTACTTGGCGTACCATACATCGCACCCTCAAAAATAGAATATGACTGTTTTCTTCCCGACGTATCAGACTGTACCTCCCGGTAATAATCAGGCATAAAACTACTTACATCCGGAGTTAAACTCAAACTGGCCGATGGACTCATTACATGTCTGATGGCCTGCACACGGGAACCTTTTTTGAACTGGAACAAACCATATAACTTTGGATTGGCCGACATGGAAAAAGACGGGTATAATGAATGTCCGTATTTTAATCCACTTATTGTATCTGTCACCAGTTTCGGATAAGTAGTATTATTTGTTGCATCATAATAATTATTTTCCCAGTGCTTATGAATAGTTTGAGTGTATAATACACCTTTATAATTGATACTGGGTGAAATATTAAAAACTTTCAGCAATTTTATATTTGTACTTAATGGGATGGACTGCTGAAACCCATTATCCATATGGTCCCACACATGATTTGTAAACAACAGGGAATCTTTAGTTTTAATATTATTGTCAAGAGAAGCAGAATAACTTAACTGGATATTCTCGTACCATTTGGTATCTCCACCGGCATTTTTCCTTTTAAAAGGATAAATCGTATTCATATTAAATGCCATCCTGGGCAGACTCAGGTTAACACTTTTGTCCAGACTGTTTTGACTGTGATTCAAACTGGCAGAAAAATTAAATGGTGTACCGGGCCAGTTTTTGCTGTATGAAATAGAAGATCGCTTTGTATTGGTTAAATAATTATCAATATTTTGACTGAAATTTTTATCATAAGTAGTAGAACTAAAATCCACACTTGCATTGAAATTTTGTGTGGGATTTGCCTTTGGATCCTGCCTGTGCGACCACCTGATAGAAAAATCATGAGATTTTGAATAACTATCCAGGCCCTTTTCACCTGAAACATTGGTATAGTAACGGCCGGAAAAATTTCCGCTGAATTTATATCTTACCCTATAGTTCGATGAAATATTGGCTCCCCAGGTCCCATGGGAATAAACATCACCTGTTACCCTAAGGTCCAGATAATTATTAATTGCAAAATAATATCCTCCGTCCCTCAGATAAAAACCTCTATTATTTTCCTCTCCATATGACGGGATCAATATACCGGAAGTGCTGGTCCTTGTGCTGGGGAAAAAACCAAATGGAATACCTATAGGAAGAGGAACATCTTCCAGCACCACATAAGCAGGTCCTGAAATTATTTCCTTGCCGGGAATCGATTGTGCTTTGGTTAAAGCAAGGTAAAAATGCGGGTGATCCAGGTCGCAGGTAGTATATTTCCCATGTAAAATGTTGATATTGCCGTTTGCCAGTCGTTTGGTTTCTTCACTGTGTAGGTATCCTCCCTCCTGCTCTGTTTTAATAGCCTCAATATATCCTTTCTTCGTCTTAAAATTGTAGGTCATGTCTTTGGAGTCAAAAGTCTCACCACCATCCTTAAAAGAAGGCTTACCCTGAATAACACCTGCAGAATCAGGCATGCCTTTGGCATAAATATCATTTTTGCTCATGTCAAAAGCAATGTAATTGGCCTTTAGTTCAATTTCCTGGTAATTCACCTGTCCCTGATCATACAGATAAATTTTTTGACTATCAATTTCAAATACCAGTGAATCATTACTTTGGTATTTCACCGGTGAATCAATGGGGCTTATTTTGGAAGAATCCTGTTGCGTAGTATCGGAAACAGCTGCCAGTGTTGAATCAGAGAGTTCAGTAAGCCTTCGGTTACTCTGATTTTCTTTAACCAGTGAATCATTGACTGTCTGTCCGTGCAGCAAAACAGCCGGAAACATTAACAGAAAAAGATTTTGAACTAATTTTAAATACAATTTTAATATACTATTTTTGTGACCAAAACAGTTTACTTTTGAAAGCGCAAAGCTAAGCAAAAATTAAATAGGATTGAATGTCTGCCATGACCCATCATATAATTCATAACATTAAACGTGTCAAAACACTTTTTCTTGCATCCCTGCTCCTGATTATAAATTCTCAGGTACCACTTTTTTCACAACAACAATATAAAACTAAGATCCAAACTGTTGTGATTGATGCCGGGCACGGCGGCAAGGATACCGGAGCCCTGGGCAGCTTTTCCTATGAAAAAGATGTTGTACTTGCCATTGCCCTGAAACTGGGTGAATACATCAAACAAAATTTTACTGACGTTAAGGTAATTTATACCCGGGATTCAGATGTTTTCGTACCCTTGCATGAACGTGCTGATATAGCTAACAAGAATAATGCCGATCTATTTATATCTATCCACGCCAATGCCAATGACAACCACAATGCATATGGAACTGAGACCTACGCGATGGGATTGCACACCAATGAGCGGAACCTGGAAGTAGCAAAAAAGGAAAACTCGGTAATTACCCTGGAAGATGATTATACAACCAGATATGAAGGGTTTGATCCAAACTCAACTGAATCCTATATCATATTTTCTCTGATGCAGAATACATTTCTCTCTCAAAGTCTGAATTTTGCATCATTCGTGCAGGAAGAGTTCAAGGACAGGGCCAGAAGACTGGACCGGGGGGTGAAACAGGCAGGATTTCTGGTATTATGGAAAACATCAATGCCCAGTGTATTGGTCGAAACAGGATTTATTTCCAATACCTCTGAGGAAAAATTCCTGAATTCAGAAACCGGCCAGGATTACATCGCATCAGCAATTTTCAGGGCTTTCAGAGATTACAAAAATAACATTGAAAGTAAAAGCCATTTTGTAGCTATCAGTGCTCCTCCCCAACAATCCTCCATCACCGAAAATAAAAATACAACTGATAATAATCCTGATTCCGGTAAGGATTCATTAGCCAGCATTCCTCAAACAATAGTTTCCAGCAATAAAGGTGACATCAGATACAAAGTACAAATCACTGCATCCAGCAATCCAATACCTTTTCAATCTGATTTTTTTAAACCTTACAAAAAATTGGACGGATTTGATCATTTGGAAGAATTTCCAGTTTCAGGTTCTTATAAGTACGCTATTGGGAATGCTTCCAGTTATGAAGAAATTAAAAATCTGAATGAAAAAATAAAAAAATATTTTCCTGATGCTTTTATTATAGCAGTAAAAGATGGAGTTATCATTCCGATATATGAAGCGTTGAAAGATCAGAATAAATAATAAAATATCAGGAATTACAAAAATTAAACCCATTTACGAAAAATGAAAATTACCAGAGAATTTAAAATAGGTATTATAGCAGTAATTATACTTGCACTCTTCTTTTGGGGACTAAGTTTCCTGAAAGGAAGAAATCTTTTTAAATCTACAACTGAATTATATGCCGTATATCATGATGTGGCCGGCTTATCAGAATCAAATCCTGTATTGCTTAGTGGTTTGAAGGTTGGACAGGTAAATACCATTGAGTTTGTTCCGGGAACCACAGACAGGCTCGTAGTTGAGTTTGACCTGACAGCCCCGGTTGATTTACCAAAAGATACAAAAGCTCAGATCATATCGAGTGACCTGATTGGAACAAAAGCCATTAATCTCGTTCCCGGGAAATCTACAGTATTTGCTGCTGATGGAGATACATTAGCTGCCGAAGTAAAACTCGATCTGATAGAGCAACTGAGTGATGAAATTGAGCCCCTTACCTCAAAAGTAGGAAGTGTAATCAATTCGCTGGACAGCATTCTGTTGGTGACCCATCAGATTATGAACGAAAAGACACGAAATGATATCGAGCAAAGTATAGCGAATGTGAGAGAAACTTCAGATTCACTCAACAGTCTGATGAAAGAGCAGAAGAGCAGACTTGGAAATATTTTTAAAAATGTGGAATCAATTAGTAATAATCTCAAAGACAATAACGAACAGATTACATACCTGATGCATAACCTGGCTGATATCAGTGATTCCATTGCACGTTCTGATCTGAAAGCTACAATTGATCAGACTGCTCAGGTTATGTCATCAACATCTGATATACTCCGAAAGATCAACAATGGTGAAGGCTCCCTGGGTATGTTGCTGGAAAATGATTCTCTGTATAATAATTTAGAATCAGCATCCGGTAATCTCGACAAATTGTTAATTGA
>DASQZP010001041.1:0-2096 GCA_035638655.1 Bacteroidales bacterium | reverse complement strand
TATAATAAATATCTACAAAAATATATTTATAAAAATATTATTTTGGATCAAGATGATTTATTCCGAAATATTTGTCAGAAAAATCACTCCGAAATTTGTGTATCTTTCTTCACAATCGATTCTATAAAGAATTTTAATTCTGTGAAATTCATCTCTGTATGATATTTCAGAAAATCATATAGATCTTTCTCATCTTTCAAACCAACTTGCCAAGCTAATTCATAACCTGATATTTCAATGTCTGAATATATAAGTTCATATATGCGTAATAACCTTATTCTATTAATGACTTTTTTAGGTCGCTCATGGAAACATTTAAAATAATTGCGAGCAAACCACTGAGTGGATTTGCATTCAACTAATTCAGCCCATTCTTTAACCGAATGGATCTTTTTAAGATTGGCAATTAATATTATATCAGATTTTAATAATAATACTTTATCACCTGGTCTCATAGTTATAACCCCTTATTAAATTAGTAAAACAATACAAATTATAGATAAGTCAGATAGCTTTATGTTACATTAGGGGTGCGGGAATTTACTTAATTTTACTTATGTACTATTCACTGAGTTAGTTGGTATTATAAAACCTGAGTATGGTTTGTATTTATTAATGGATTTAACGGCCATGTTCATTTCAATTCCAAAGACACATTATTTTTATAGACCACCAGGTAATCATTCTCTTCTTTTTTCTCTATAGTATATATGTACTGCTTATCTACACATATTTGGAAAGTTAATGGTTTGAGCTTGAAGGAAGCTAAATAGTTTCCGTTCTTCGCATTGTAAATATCCAGATAACTGATTTTATGATTTCCATTTGGGGCCTGAAGGACATACCATTTATTTTTAAAGATATCAAAATCACTTGTCGAAAATAATGCCCCAGGCGCATATCGCATAACAGTATTATTACTTCCTTGAATAGTTACATAATTCCCTTGTGTATTATAATTATCAATTGTAGATATCGAATATTTAAGATTCCCATTTAAAGTATATTTTTTAAGAAGAGGTTCAGAAAAACCCGCATAATATATATCATTATTGACCACCCTGATTTCTCCTTCATCAGCGAACATATTATGGTCGCTTTTTACTTTTTGAAAATCAGTTATTCTTTTTCCTTTATTATCAACGATATTAAATAAGAAATTTGAGGACCTCCCAGGTGAATAAAATAAAAAGCGATCTGAATTCAGAATCTGTAAACGATGGGGTATGACTTTAGGATCAGGCATTATGACATCTTTAATAAAATGATCGGGTAAACGCCAGAATTCCATTTTTCTTTGATTTTCATCAATTAAAACCAAAAGGGAATCCCGGACATCAAAATCCATAAAATTAACCAGTTCCCCGGGACCTTTACCTTTCATGAAATGCAAATGAAAGTCTTCTTTGAAATTGTTTTTATTTATAGCAATAATCTCAAATTTCCCCACATTATTTGAAATAAAAATATCCCTCTGATTATGCCTGATCCAACCGGGTCTTTCAATATGTAAGAGTGAAAGATTTAAACTATCCACTACTACTAAATCACCTTTAAAGAGGCGTTTGTGCTGTTTTTGTGCTTTTTTGTATAAAAATGGTTTTTGGGTATGATGAACCGAACATGATATCAGAACAATTGTAATACCTAATAAATATTTTTTTTTGATCATGATATAATTCCTTTAAGAGTTTTCATTTTCCATAAGATGGACGCCACCTTTAAGGTGGAGCCCATCTAAATTTTCTAGCCCTTAGCTGATCGCTGACAGCTGACCGTTGAACGCTAATCATTCCTCATTATTCATTACTAATTACTAATTGCTTATCCCATATTCCCGCCAACATTACAATCAAAACCGTACTGATCGACAAGCCCCAGAACACGGTAACCGACATCGTGTTCCAGAATTCAGAGGAGCCTTGCAGCATCAGGGGGATGAGTCCGGCCAGGGTGGTCATGGTGGTTAGCAGGACGGAAGTCATCCGGTTTTTGTAGGTATAAATCCAGCTTCTTGTTCCCCTTATACCTTTTTGTTCCTGTAACCGGTGACCGTGCATCAGCAGGATGGCGTTGTTCACGACCACACCGATCAG
>DASQZP010001040.1:0-2972 GCA_035638655.1 Bacteroidales bacterium | reverse complement strand
AACCCGGCAGGTCTCCAGTTCCTATAACCGCAAATGGAATGAAGCCAAAATAACCCGGAGTATGTTATTATTTACGTCCAATTATCTCCCGGAATCAGGCCATTTAAATTCGAGGATGCTCAAATTTGAATATTCAACTGTAAAGCGCGGGGATGAAGAACATTATTACTGGCTCTCCAGTCGGAAATCCCTGCTGCAGAAATTATTTTTAAGCTCCCTGCAATGGTATCATGAATTTGACCGATTGTTTTATACGAATGAGCTAATCCGGTATAAACGATTACTCAAAGAAGAGACCAAAAAGCAGCTGAATGAAAAGAAAGAAAAAACAGGGATAGCCTATAATCTGGAGGACCGACAAATTGAACAATGCGCTTCATTATGCACCACTTACGAATTCATAAATGCCATCCACACCAATAATACCAGGGATCTAAAGCGAAAAATAGAAAAGGCAAATAATAATGAAATCGATAAAACTACAGAAGATTTACAGGAAAGAATAAAGATTGATACAAATCATCAAATGTACCGGTATTCCATTCAATTCCTGATGGATAATGCCCAGGAAACCGGAATGAATGATCCGTTGGCAGAATTCCTGAATACGATCGGTTACCTGGTAGATGATGGATCCGTTACAGAGAAACATTTTGCCTGGACTCCGGAAGGAGATTTAAAATTATGGTTTGGTGGCATTTGGGCAGCTTATGAGAAATTTAAAGGTAACCAAGCCACAAATAAAGCGGCCATTCGCCGGATGATTGCCGGTATCAGTGAAAACCCACATGGAGCCACGCAAAACTGGCAGCCGTCGCATGCTAACCGGCCCGTTCGTAAACACGGCTATCGTATCAAAGAAGCTTTTAAAGACAAGCGCTTTGCCTTTGCCTTTAATTACCAGGATGAGAGTGAACGTTACAAAATGGACCAGCCAAATGGATAAATCTAAAACAATCAGTATAGCAGCCATTCCGGATGTACCGAAAACACTGAAGGATCCATCTCATCAGGTAATGAGCAATGATTATTCTAAATGGTGGAAACTTAAAGTATTACCTTTGGATAAAACCTATTCTTTTAAACGAGCCGATATCCATTGGTCTCATTTTGAATTTACACTCATAACACCCCATTGGTGGACAGAGATAGATCGTAGCTTAGATCATATCATTGAAATAACAGATATAGATAAGGAATGCCTTTATGAAATACACCAGGATTTATGCACTTTTAAAAAACAAAATTCTTAAAAAATTTAAGTCAAAAAAAATTTTAAGCCATGAGAAAAAGTTCTGATAGAAACGAAATGGAAATCTTTCATTCTTTCATAACTATATTATATTTATTCTCTTTTAATAAAAATAATAAGATAGAATGAAAGGTTTTGTGAAAGATTTGTGAAAGGTCATGAAAGGTTTTTGACTAAACAAAGACCGTTATGAAAGGTCGCCTTTCATAGACCTTTCATAATAGGTTATTGATTTAATTATACATACAAAACCCGTGAAAGGCCATGAAAGGTTTAACCTTTCATTAATAACTAACATAAAAACAATAACATAAAATCCAGTAGATAAGTCATGAAAGGTTTTTGGCCTGAAAAAGCATACCCCCTGAAATGGGCGATTTTTCGAAATTTTGTACTTAAATTATTTAGGTAAAATGCTTAAAAACTTTATCTCTTATTAGAATGCTATAAACCCCAAATGCTGCCAAGTATGAATGATGAAACGTATACCCGCGAAGAACTCTTAAACATGGAGATCCTTACCCCAAAAGAAGCCCGGAATTATATTAAAGACCGGCTCCATATTAGCGATACGTATTATTACGATTCGGTAAAGCCCCTGATCCAACACAAATTCCATCCACTGTTAAAAGATCTCCGGCGCCGGCGCCCGGCCATGCTTGTAATTCTGAAAAAAGATGTGGAGGATTTTATTGTAAATCATATGAAGAAACTGATTCGGGAAAGGAAAAAAGGATGAAATTTATAATCGATAATATCTATATCAGCCAGTTTAGTGTGGGAGTAAAATTAATTCCGGATGATCCAACATTATTAACCATCAAACATTTAAGAATTAACTTGTCTAAACCTTTTTATCATAATGAATTAAGAATTGGAGATATGATGGATTTAAATATCGATCATTTTATAAAACTTGAAAAGCATGTAATAAATAAATCTTAAAAACAAAACGAATTTATCATGATTGGATAGTGATAAATTCATGCAATTTATATTTAGAATAATAGGATTATGAAAATTGGTGAAAAAATCATTATAAAAGATCATGAATTAATGTATATCTGTGCTGATACAACATACGGTGAGTATGGTCCTTCACATCTATTAGTTGATTTGCAAACTGGTAGATGCTATAAAATACCAGATTATATTGGAAATGATGAGAAAGGTAATTTTAGGTTATTAACAATTAATGAAGCTGTAAAATTAGCAAAAGAAGATCCAAAAATATTAAAAGATATAACGATATATGCGGCTAAATGAAGCTTTCTAAACCTGAATACCCCCTTTTCTTGACTCTCACAAAAAAACCGACCATATTTATGATATCCGAAAAAGTAGTTATGCAGCCAACCGCTGCTCATGCGGTTTTTTTGTTTGTGCCAACAGAGGCGACGCAGGCAATCTGATCGTTTTTAATGAGGGGCGGTGTCACCGGTAACCAGTCCGGTGGAGGTATAGCATGACTAGCCTTTCGGAGCATCGCCTCTCAATTATTAATCCGAAAAAATAGTCAATTATGAGCACTTCAAAGAAACAACCTGATCAGGAACGTTACGAACAACTCATTAACCATTTCCACAAAATCCGGGAAGATATCTCCGTCATGTCCACCATGCTAACCCTATTCCTGGACAGCGAAAACTTCAACCCCATGGGAACGCTCCAGGACGGCTTCATCGTAGCCCGGGACAATCTGGAAAACGACTCTGAAGCA
>DASQZP010001039.1:0-2967 GCA_035638655.1 Bacteroidales bacterium | reverse complement strand
CTAATGGAACTGACCCTGCTAAAAGACATTGTAATCATATTTGCACTCTCTACCCTGGTTAATGTATTGTTTAACAGGATCAGGATACCTACTGTGGTGGGGTACCTGCTTACAGGTATTATTGACGGCCCTTATCTTTTGTCGCTTGTACATGCACAGCATGAGATTGAGTTGCTTGCCGAAATAGGAGTGGTGTTGTTGCTGTTTACCATCGGGATGGAGTTTTCGCTGAAACACCTGTTGAAGATCAGGCGCATCGTATTTCTGGGCGGTTTCATTCAGGTTTCACTTACTGCGCTGGTATTTTATCTTGTTTCGGGTGTATATGGCTTGAACTGGCAGGCAGGACTGTTTATCGGTTTTCTGGCAGCACTCAGTAGCTCGGCCCTCGTGTTGAAGTTATTGCAGGAACGTTCTGAACTAACCTCCAATTACGGACGTACTACTGTTGGGATTCTGATTTTCCAGGACATACTGCTGGTACCTTTGCTGCTGTTTACCAACCTTCTTGGGGATAGTGAAGCGAACGTTGCCGGTGAGATTTTCATATTGCTCATTAAAGCAGTTTTTATCATTTTCCTGGTATATGTGGGTAACAAATGGTTACTGCCCAAATTACTGCATTTTATTTCCTTAACAAAGAACCAGGAATTATTTCTGATGAGTATTCTGCTCATTTGCCTGGCCATCGCCCTGCTTACTTCAAGTCTGGGTATGTCTCTGGCTTTTGGAGCATTTCTGGCAGGGTTGATGGTATCTGAGTCCCCTTATAGCCACAATGCTTTTGCAAAACTCATCCCTTTCAAAGATATTTTCACCAGTTTCTTTTTTGTGTCTATCGGGATGCTGCTTGATCTTAATTTTCTGATAAATAATTACCAGCTTGTTCTGCTGAGTGTTCTGCTGATTATTGTGGTTAAGACAGTGATAGCCGGCGGAACAGGATTTATCATGGGGCATACTTTCAAAGGAACTGTACTGGTGGGACTGGCCTTGAGTCAGGTGGGTGAATTTTCTTTTATACTTGCAGGTATTGGACGCAGCAATGCCATCATCAGTGAATACTACTACCAGTTGTTTCTGGCAGTAGCGGTCATTACTATGGCTGTAACTCCTTTTCTGGTAAAGGCGGGACAGCCCCTGGCTGATGTAATGCTTAGACTGCCATTGCCCCGGCTCTGGGTAAATGGTATGTTTCCTCTTAAAGAGATTGAGGTGCCGGACCTGAAAAATCACCTGGTAATTATAGGTACAGATGCCAGTGCACTGCAGTTGTCCAGGATGGCCAGGTTACATAACATCAGCCATATCTCCATTGTGTTTGATCCGATGCTCGCCCGCGAAAAGATGGAACAAGGCGACCTGGTTATCTATGGAGATGCCACAAATGAATCAATTCTGCACAAGGTACACGTTGAAACGGCTGATATTGTGCTGGTCTCAGTAGGAAATATTGTTCCTGCCATGGCAATCACGGAGAAAGTTAAAGAGATCAACCGGCATGTTTATGTTATTGTCAGGGCAAAAAATATGGAGAATGTTGAGGATTTGTATAGGCTTGGAGCTGATCAGATCCTGCCAGAAAAACTTGAAATAGCCATCGACCTGTTCAACAGGATACTGATAAAAAAGCTGTTTCCGCAAAAAGATGTAAACCGGATTCTGACGCATCTCAGGAATATGAACCTGGGCGAGTTTTCAGAGAAGGACATGATCAACCAGCCTTCATTGCTGGATGAACTGCCGAACATGAATATTACTGCTATTAAAATTGAACCTGGTGCTAAGGCTGATGGCCACTCTCCTGCAGCCATACAATTGCGAAACCAGACGGGTGTTACCCTGCTGGCCGTCAAAAGAGGAGAAGACATTATTGAACACCCGCTTCCGAATGCTGAGCTTTTGGCCGGAGACATTGCTTATGTGCTTGGTAATCCTGAACAGGTCAATCTTGCTTATGAATTATTCAGTCAGGAAAATAGCTGAAATAATTTCTGAATTTCTCAGCTCATGATTAACAGAAAGATTTGCTTCTGCGTTAAATATTGCAGATTAAGCATTTAAAAGTCCATCAATATCAAATTTTTTCATTTTCAGGTATGCCTGCATTACATGTCCTGCTTTCTCAGGATCAGACAGTAGCTTGCTGAGGACAGACGGCACAATATGCCAGGATACACCATATTTGTCCTTCAGCCAGCCACATTGTTCAGCCTCTGGAACGGATGAAAGGTTCTCCCAGTAATAATCAATCTCTTCCTGGGTATCACAAAATACCTGAAAAGATACGGCTTCACTGATTTTAAAAACCGGTCCGCCATTAAGCGCGGTGAAAGGCTGGCCGTTAATATGGAAAGAAACAGTTAGTACTGTACCCTCCGGCTGACCATGAATTTCATACCCTTCTTTGCCGTAATATGATATTTCATCAATTCCGGAGTTTTTAAATACAGAAGAATAGAATCTGGCTGCTTCCTCTGCCTGGCTATCAAACCAAAGGCAGGGTGTTAAAGGTTTATTCATGTTGTTATTCTGCTTTTTCATTACAATTGATCATCCAGTGTACCCCGTATTTGTCTGTAAAACTTCCGTAATAATCTCCCCAGAACATATCCTGAAGCGCCATTTCAACTTTTCCTCCTGCAGAGAGGGCATCGAACAAACGTTTTGTTTCTTTACGTGTATCCGGATTCAGACTTATGTAAACATTATTCCCTTTGTTTACAGTAAATCCCATTGATTCAGGAGCGTCAGAACCCATGAGCAAATGTCCGCCCATTATCGGAAGTGAAACATGCATCACCAGATTTTTAGCTTCATCTGCTATCGGTGGCATGCCTTCCTGAGGCGGTACGTCGGAAAACCGGCTGATGCCAGCTGAAAATTCACCGCCAAAAACTGATTTATAAAAATTGAAAGCTTCTTCCGCATTTCGGGAGAAATTTAGATATGTACCTACTGTTGCCA
>DASQZP010001038.1:0-3250 GCA_035638655.1 Bacteroidales bacterium | reverse complement strand
CTAAAGACCGGGGCAATTAATAGATTTATTATTCTTAAGACAGGGGCCATAAAAATGAATTTTAATAGATTTCAAACTCCATTCACATTGATTACTGAACCCCTCTGTACTTTTGGAACTTTGGTACTTTGTGCCTTTATTTCTCCTTGCTCCATGCCTTTTCCTATAAAAACTGTTGAAGAATTGCAAAAACAAGCAACAGTATAGAACAGACCAGCAGCCAAATGTTCAAAACCTGGTCCTCATAACTTTCCTCATCCCCCTTTTTCCT
Source organism: Bacteroidales bacterium (assembly GCA_035638655.1). GTDB lineage: Bacteria > Bacteroidota > Bacteroidia > Bacteroidales > DASQZP01 > DASQZP01. The sequence continues at coordinate 2,979 of DASQZP010001038.1, read as the reverse complement.
GCTAATGATCACCCACGCTATATACATTACAAAAGGAAATAAAATCACAGTCACGATCAATGCGAGCCGTAATACCCAAACAGGGGCCCATTGGGCAATGACCAGCGCCTCCACTCCCTGGTCGATCAAAAAAGTGACGATGGTAAAGATGACCGCCACTTTGACCATGATAAGCCGTTTACGTTGTTTTAGTGTGTAATTCATGATTGGCTTCCCACGGGATATTTTTTGAGCAATTTTTGAAAGACAGGTGTATTACGAATCGGATCGAAAGTTGAAAAATTTCTGAGTGCTTCCGGACTGATAAACCGGCTATGTCCAGATGTTTTGAACAGCTTGTCGAAGACGGCTTTCGCTTCCTTTGCATTTCCGAAATGAGCATAGATTTCTGCCTTGGTTACCAAAAAACGACATATAAAGGAATCGATTCCGAACGGATGTTGGCGGCTGATAGATAATGCTTTTTCTATTGTTGATAATGCTTCCTGTTGACGGTATAAATAAGACTGACCCAAAGCCAAAAAATTGTAAAGTATAGCAGACTTTGGATGTTGTTTTAAAGCGTTCTGTATTTCAGCAATAGATTTCAGAAGTGACTTACGGCCTTTTTCCTGATTCCCCAATGCTAATTGCGCCCGGCCGATATAAAGCGCTTTAATACCTTTATTACGAAAATCAGATAGATGTGTTATTTTTTCGGCCATTTCAAATGATTTTTGGTAATTACCTATCCAATAATAATACTTTGCCATATCTGTGTACTTATACGGAAAATCATCCGGAAGTTTTTCCAATAAATCAAAGGCTTCACGTGGTTGTCCGGAATACATTAATATTTCACATTTAATATCAATTAATGTGTGGTTATCAGGGTTTAATGCTAAGCCATTTTCTAATGACTGCTGAGCTTCCCTATAGTGTCCTAAAGCCATTGCAGTAGTAGCTACCCACTGCCTGATCAAGCCATTACGTGGATCAAGACGAAGTGCTCCGGTAAATTCCTCATTGGCTTTCTTCCAATTACCATAAGTTATTCTTACTTCGCCCAGAGTATTCTGTATATCCGCATTATTCGGTTCAAGTGCAGCTGCCTTATTTAATTCCTGCAGGCCATCTTTGACTTTTCCTTTAAGGATGAATAACAAACCCAGGGCATGGTGTCCCTCTGCAAGATCAGGTTGTAATTTCAAGGCCTTTCGTGCATTGTCGAACCCAGTAATCAATAAAGAGTTATCACTTTGCACCTTGTTGACTATCATCTTACTTTTTACGTAAGCCAGGCGGGCATAAGCCAAAGCAAACGAAGAATCTTTTTTAACGGCTTGTTGTAAATAATACATCGCCTTTGGCAAATACTTGGAATTAAGGCCTGTTTCATAGTATTGATTTTGCTCATATAAGGCTTTCAGGTACAGTTGATAGGCTTCACTATTGGTTGTCGGGATCCGTTTTATATTATTAGATTCCCTGGCCGTCAGTTTCGCTTTTAAAGCTTCGGCAACTTTACCAGCCACTTCCCCTTCCACACCAAACACATTTTTTAATGTTCGTGTATAGGCTTTGGCCCAGATATGGTTGTCGGTTTTTGCATTAATAAGCTGGAGATTTATCAGAACCTGCTTGCCTACCTTTTGTACACTGCCTTCGAGGATCGTACTAACTCCAAGCTGTTTTGCGATGACTAAAAGATTATCCGGATGGCTGCTGTACTTTGCTGTCGAAGTACGCGATATGACTTTTAAATCCCCGATATCGGCCAACTTGGTTAATATCATATCCTGCATACCATCGGCAAAATAAGCATTGGATTTATCCGTACTAAGATTTTCAAACGGAAGAACAGCGATTGACTTTGAGGATGTCGATACGGTATCAGCAGCCCTATTTTGATTTGAAGTGGTTCCAGAAACAGATGTCTGCTTTTTGAAAAATTGCTGATAGAAAATAAATCCAATGGCCAACACCAAAACTACTGCAAGGGCGCTATTGATTTTTTGTCCTGTTTTATGAGAAATTGATTGATCTAAAGGCACTTCCTCGGTGCGTTTCACTCCATCCGGTGTCATTTCAAAGGCCCATGCCAGAATAAGAGCAATAGGAAATCCCAAAATAACCAGGATAACAACAAGGCGTACACCCCAGTCCGGTATTTTAAAAAACGGGAAGGTTGTGGCAGCGATCTGAATAAGAACCCAGCCGGCAACGGCATAAACACCGGCGACTTTAAAGACATTACGCCGTTTAAGTTCCTGTACAAAATGTTTCAAAAACATCAATTACCTTTACTGGTGTAAGTGGTCATAGTTGTATCTTTATGGTCGGGTACCGATAAGCCAATCTTATTACAGAACGAGATGAAACGCGGATCGTTTTTATACCGGAGCATAAAAGGATCCCAAAGAAGTCCGGTCAGACCGGGGTCTTTTTGTTGCCAGGCACGGTTGAGCCATTTGAATGCTTTATCAGGCTGTTGTCGGTAAGCATATACCTCGGCAATCTGATAAGTGGCCAGGTCAGCATATTTTGAGATCATCTTTTGAAGTGCCTGATTGGCTTGTTTCTTTTCCCCGTTTGCTGTATAGGCTAAAGCCAGAGCATAGCTACGCCAGGCCGGTGCCGGCTCCTTCCGTGCGGCAGTGAGTGCTGCCTTGTCATTGCCCAGGAAAATTTGAACAATAGTAAGTTGTGTATTTATAGCCGTTGCACCAGGTTGCATAGCAATGGCACGATTTATGGTTTTTTCAGCTTTGCTGAATTGTCCGAGTGATGTATAATATTCGGAAAGATTGTAATATATTCTTGCATCCAGAGGATTGGCGGCAACTGCTTCCTGTCCGTATTGTAATGCCTTGGTAATATTTCCTAATGTAGCGCTAGTCACAGCTAAAAGTCCTTTTGCAGAAGGATTGGATGGTGCGAGTGAAACAGCACGTTGAATAGCACGTCGTGCACCCTGCCAGTTCATTAAATCCAATAGCA
>DASQZP010001037.1:0-3430 GCA_035638655.1 Bacteroidales bacterium | reverse complement strand
GTTATTTCTGACATATACTATTTTTCTTATTGCTTCCATTTTTAAATTACTATTACTCTTCAGTATAAATAGATCAATTTCAATTTCACAGTCCGCTTTCACAAAGTTATTAAAAAATCCATTATGTTAGTGATACCCTCGATTAAAAGAAAATCACTATCTTAGATGTAAGTTCTTTGAATGAAAGCCTGATACTGGTCATTGAAAAGTTGGAGCAGGGAGGTTAAACCGGGTTTACCGGTATACTTATTGTTTGAATAACCCGCTAATCTATACTGATCCCGATGGGGAGTTTATTTTTACACTTGCTTGCTTGCTGATTCCAGTAGCACAGGTTCTTTTACCATTCGCAATTGCTGCTGATGTTGGTGGCATTATTAATACTGCTACAAACTGGAAGAATATTGATAATATCGGAGAAGGTTTAGCATCATATGGCATTGGTGCAACAACAGGAACCTTAACTGCTGTTAATCCTGTATTAGGGGCTACTGTAGGAGGGGCAATTAACCAAGGTGGAAATGAAATTATTCGTCAAACTGGGAAAGGCATTGGTTTAGGGGATGTAAATTGGGGAACTGTTGGAGGCCAAGCTGTATTAGGTGCTGCTGTTGGTGGAGTAACTTATGGGGTAGGAACTGCGATCAATAAAACAGGTAACTTCAAAAATCTTGGATGCAACGGGAATAACGAATAATGCGGCTAGAAACATAGTCGGTTCTACAATTAATGGAGTAATGGTGGGAACAACAGTTGGTCTGGGGAGAGGAGTCGGAACAGGAATTATGACAGGAGAATGGAATCTGGGAGAATATATTTGGAAGGGAGCTGCTTATGGTGGGGCAGGAGGTTTATTATATGGTTCTCTAACAGAAATAGGTTTCCAGTCACAATTAAAATAGGGAAGGAATGCTGTTCTAAATAGTAAAAATACAGATGCTATTTCCAAGGGATAGCAGAAGTATCTAGAAAGATTGCAAAGAATCAATAAAGGTGCTGGTATTGATGTGCAAGGATCAGGTGAGATAACGGTAGTTTATAATACTCAAACAGGAACTTCAATTGTATATATTGACGCAGTTCCCAATGCTTATTGGCAGCCTCCGGCACCATATCAATATTATAGCTCTATTCTGTATCAGAATATACTCAGATTGAGATTATATTAAAAAAGGCAAAGACATTGAAAATCAATAATATATTATATATTACGATAACAAGCCTTTCAATTATTCTTTTAGTCGTCTTTGGACAGAAAAACAGGAATGTAGAAAATAAGATTAAGACGAAGGGTATTGATACTATTGGAACAGTAGTTAATAGAACTCAAGGAATTGGGAATGGAGGTATTACGGTTTTTGGAGTTTGGTTTGATTTTTATGTTGATGGGGAGTTGATAAAATCGGATCAATTGTTAACAGGAAAAAGTGATTACGATCAGGCGATTGTCGGTATGAAGTATAAAGTCAAATATTTGATTGGCGATCCGCATACCAAATCGATGATTTTTATTAATGAACCCATCAAAGATGAATACCAGAATATTGAGGAAGAAAGGGATCGCATACGAAGTTCCTACAAAAATGCGAATGTATTTTTAAGGAAAAATGCCAGACCAATTAATGAATTAAAATACTTTTTAGAATAGTAAGTAGCCTCGGAATCCTCCGGGGCTTTTTATTTATCAATAAACGAAAGCAGGTATTCGATTTCCTTGTCAGAGATGTCCTTTTGTTCGGATTTATCGTAGATCGTCAGAAGGTATGCAATATTGTTAACAACCTGCACATGGACAACAACCCTGGCGCCGCCTCTTATTCCCTTCCCTTTTGACTTAATGGCTACCCGAATTTTATAACAGCTATTGGTCATGGCATTTCCTTGTACCGGATCTTTTTCCAGACTGTCAATCAGTTCAGCGTATTCTTTTTTAAGAGATGGGAATTTTTTTACCAGCCTTTTAAGCTGCTTATCAAATGGAGGTATGGTAAATACATTATAACTCATCAAGCAGATCTTTAGCCGGTCTTGCCTTCATCTTACCCTGCTTAACAAGGTTCAGGTTCTCAACGGCTTCTTTAATCTCTTCAAGAAGCTGGGCTTTTGCCGGGGAAATGGGTTTGGCCTTTGCGAATGAGAAATTATTGAGCAACTCCAGGATAAAATCTCCTTTATTATCACTTACATCAACAAGTACTTTCATGGTTTAATAATTATTTACCTGTAGTTAAATATCCCTGAAACTTCGTAGTAGCAATAAATGCATCGAGCATGGCAAAAACATGTTCCCTTTCTTTTGGCTGCATTTTAGAGATTTCCTGAATCCGCTGAATCATACTCTTATCAAGTTCAAGATCAGTATGACCAACGAGCCAATCCAGTGAAACATCCAGGATGTCTGCAATTTTAGCAGCAGCTTCAATACTGGGCTTCATCTCGTCACGTTCATAACGACCAATTACCGGGCCTTTTGTATTTAGCTTCTCAGCCAGATATTCCTGGCTAATGCCCTTTTTCTTACGGGCTTCTAACAAACGCTTTCCAAAACTCATAAGTATCAAATAATACTTGATTTATACTAATTGAACAAAAATACAAAACCTAACAGTTATATCAAAACCTAAAAGATTTTGTTGTTTAAAATGGGTAAATTATATTTGCAACTGATAAGTTCTAAATAAAATTTTTTAATACGAAACTCTCCGAGATCAAACAACAACTATCCATCCTCGATTAGGCCATTACAAACTCTCTCCCGATCGAAATAACCGACTGAGATACCCTTTCCACGATGATAAATACCCGAGCATGCAGGTTTAGCCCAAGAACGGCACCTGGACCTGCTTTAGCGGGAACTGCATGGCCGGCAGCGATGACCAGGTGGATTTTATCATGAAATACGAAAGGATTACCAAGCATGAGGCGATCTTAAAGGCCAGGGATCTGCTGGGTTACCACCCTGACCCTTTAACCCTGGAAGATCGCCAGCGAATCCTCATGGAATCTTTCACGCACTGTGTCCGGAGCCTGGCAGCAAAGCCAAAGAAAGCGATTGAGTACCTTGAAACCCGCAAGCTTGATTACAAAACACCAGCTGGAGATCACCCTTTGGGACGGGATCGATATAAGTACAGTCAACCGGTTTCGGGCCACACTGCACATACAGCTTGCAGATAACAAGTATGTAAGCTTCAGGGACACGGCAGACCTGTACAGCCACTCGCAAACGGACCGGCTGATCAAGCAGGCTGCAGAAAAACTCGAAGTAAGTACCCTGGTGGTTAGTCATGCCATTGCAGGACTGACCAAAGAGCTGGAGCAGTACCGGCAGGCAAAGCGGGAAGAAAAAAGGCAGAGCGAACAAAAACAGGAAATGGAATCCATCGACCGGTTTAACCAGGAGCAAATGCAAGCGGCAAAGGAGTTTTTA
>DASQZP010001036.1:0-2199 GCA_035638655.1 Bacteroidales bacterium | reverse complement strand
ATAAGCCCCTTTCATTTTATTTTCAATATTTTCCATTTTGCTTATCATTATAATGTTTTACAAACTACTTGACAATTACACCAGCCGGATCCCACAGGTCTTCCCACCCCGAAGCTCCTTCCCAGAGGAAGACCTGTCCCTTGATAAGCCGGCAGTTTTTATCTATACCGGATATTTCCTGCATCTCCTGTTCTGTAAGCGGATTTTCAACCACCGCTTCCAGGTTACTGAATATTTTACCAGGTTTAACTGAAAAAGGAATGGGTATCTGTCCGCGCTGTACTGCCCATTTGATACAAACCAGGGCAGGATGAACACTCAGCCTTTCAGCAATTTTTACTATAACAGGATCTTCAATATCCACTGTATCTTCAGGTGTTTTATCTCTTTCCGGTCGCCCTGGTGAACCAATGGGGGAATATCCTACAGGGATAATACCATGGCTGGTCACATATTCAAAAAGCTCCGGTTGCTGAAAATGCGGATGCAATTCCATTTCATTGACAGCTGGTTTTATTTTTGCATCCTGCAGTAGTAATTCCATTTTTGGGAGGGTCATATTGGAAGTTCCGATGTTCCTGACCAGTCCCTCGTTCACAAGTTGTTCCATCTGTCGCCAGGCAATCATGTATTCATCATGGTTGTAGGGTCGTGATTCCGGATTTCGTGCATCGGCATCACAGCCGGGAGCATGGTAATTCGGGAAAGGCCAGTGTACCAGGTATAAATCAAGATAATCGAGCTGCAGGTCTGCCAGGGATTTTTTGCAGGAGGCAATCACCTCTCCTGCCCCATGACGGTCATTCCAAACCTTTGAAGTGATCCACAACTCTTCACGCTTTACCTTTTCTAAAGCGATCAGTTCTGCCAGTACTTCTCCAATTTCCTTCTCATTCATATATACAGAGGCACAATCGATATGCCTGTAACCGGTTTCAACGGCAAACCTGACGGCCGAGGCGACTTCATCAGCTGAATAGGTATCGGAACCAAATGTCCCCAGTCCTATGGCTGGTATCTCATCCCCGGAAGCCAGTTTCTTTTTAGGAACCCTCTGAGGATCGATTCTTTTAAATATATTTTTACTCATTTTCCTCTTTTTCATTAAAATAATATTTTCGCACACGTGTTCGTAATTCAGCGATTAAAAGTTTTTCAATACATAACGCCTGAAATATTCAGGTTACGTTCAAATTACATTCAAATTCCTGCCGGCAATCCGTACAATCACAAGTGCCGATATTTGAAGGTTGTACGATATCCATAAACAGCAATCACCACGAAACTGATGAAAGGAAGAATAAAGGAGAAATTTACAGCAGGCATCCCGAGCACTGTACCCTGATCAATGATGGCTCCCTGCAGCGGCGGCATCAGCGCCCCTCCCACGATTGCCATAACCAGTCCCGCAGCTCCCAGGGTAGCATCTTCTCCGATACCTTCAAGTGCTATTCCATAAATGGTGGGGAACATCAGCGACATAAAAGCTGAAGTAGCCACCAGGCAATACAGGCCACCCATGCCCTGGATCAAAATGGTTCCTGCGGTAGTTGCCATTCCTCCAACAGCAAAAATCATCAGTAACTTACGCGAATTGATGTATTTCATCAGGAATGTACTGATAAACCGGCTGGACAGGAATACCCCCATGGCAACAATATTGTAATTCTGGGCAGTTTCCTTGGGAATACCCAGGTGATCGGCATACTGAATGATAAAAGTCCAGCACATGATCTGAGCCGCCACATAAAATACCTGTGCCAGCACTCCTTCCCGGTATACAGGCTTACGGATCAGGCGCCTGAACATATCCATGGTCCTGATTTCCTTGTCTGCACTTTGTCGCTTAGGCATTTTTGTAACCAGGATGATGATAAACATGATCAGGACCACTAAACCCAGCACAACATACGGATTGCGTATGATGGCCAGATCATGAGCCTTGATGGAAGCTTTTTCAGCAGCATCCAGTGATGGAAAGATCAGGTTTCCGGCATGGTCCCGCATATCCGACTGCAGGGAAGCCAAAATGTATTTTGAGGCCACTGCCATTCCAATCAGCGAACCCATTGGATTAAAAGCCTGTGCCAGGTTTAGCCTGCGGGTTGCAGTCTCTTCTTTTCCCATGAACAGGATATATGGATTGGCTGTTGTTTCCAGAAATGCCAGTCCGAATGTCAGTATATAGAGAGAAAGGAG
>DASQZP010001035.1:0-5828 GCA_035638655.1 Bacteroidales bacterium | reverse complement strand
TTATTTATTTCTCCCTTGTTAAGTCTAATTCTGTATGCCCCCCAACTATTATCATATCCCATTTGATCTAGATCATTATTCTCAATTACTTCGTCAGTTTCTTCAGATTTAGGAAGCCTAAGTTCAAGACGTAAATAATTTTTTTGCGGTTTAAAAATGGCAAAATTGTTTGGGTGCCCATCAGTTGCCAGGCCAATATAGAATTTGTTATATTTTAACTCGTAACCCGGTTTGAAGGAATTGATTATGTCAAGCATACTATCGGCCATTGCTACTGTCGTTTTAGTACCGCGTTTTAGCCAATATTCACGATCTGTTACTTCCTTAACCTCTTCATCTTCTTCAACAAGTCCAAGTGGCATCTCATCTAAAACTTTTGTAAAAACAAGTCCTATTTCACTTCCGAATTTATATGCATTCATCTGTATTGCAATCAGTGGAATAAAACCATTGAAAAGACTGACAACATTCAGGAATCTACTTGTTATGTCCTCAGCAATAATAACAGCGCAATGGTCATATTGTGGGTACCGTTTCTTTTCAATGTCCCAGTACTCAATTGTCCTAATAATATGACTTTCGTCAGTTTTACCAAGTTGAATTTCAATCTCATATCGTCTATTTGAATCAGGATCTTGCAATAATAAGTCAAGTCGTCCTGCCCTTGGTTGAATTCTTTCTTTATCTTTTAAAACAAGGTCCCCTAACCCAATAATGGAAGTGTCTTCTGCAATTTTTTCCTGAATATTCTTTTCACTGATTCCATCAAACTGAGTAATTGAAATTCGTTTCGGATTAAAAATAGTCGTCATTTCTTTTTTGTTGTATTTAATTATGCTATTACGTCCTTTAACATAAAGGGGACTTGGGTTTATAATTTAGCAATCGAAACGAAAAATCCGAACGGAAACGAGAAAAGGCTTAGCGAAAAACACCTCTTTGATGCTCGAATTAGATTGTCGAACTTTCAGAACGAGGCAAAGTGGCAGCAATTCTGTTTTTCAATAGCGTTTTAAGATCTTCAGGAGTCTTCCAAACTATGTGGTTATATTGTCTCGTATCAAAATGAAGTTTATTGACCTCATCCTCGCGACAAGTCCAGATAACTTCTATACCCAGGCCTTTGGCAAATCCTGCTTCAAAGTAAACTCCTCCACGCTGCCCTGTAAAATCGGCGATTAAAAGTCCACTTTCTCTAATTTCTGCTATGATTTTATCATCAATCTTCTCATTATGTTCTTGCTTATCAATCCGGAAGGGTTTATATCCACTTTCTTTTAAAGCTGGTTTGATACCTTCTGTATAGGCAGTTTTCATATCATCATTAAACCACATTGCTATAAAGGCCTGAGTACTACGTTTACGATTATTTTCTAGTTTCTTTAATCTCCGCCATCCTTCTAAACCGAGGCGATAGCCTTTTTGACCTGATCCTGATTCTATTAACTCTAAATCTATAGCTTTCTCTATATAGTAGGAAAATTCTTCAGGTTTTTGTGCATAAACCAATGGATAATCATATTTCGCAACAAAGGGTATTGCCTGTCCGGGAGTTTGCGCTTTTTCTTTTATATGGAGTAAGAGCAAATTAATCGATTCAAACGGATCTTCAGGTATGCGGGCTACTTCAAGTAGGTTTTCAACGGTTTTAATGACTAACTCCTTACCGTCACCTTGTTCATAACGATTACGTATTGCCGCAGAGATAACCCAACGAGGTGCATATTTTTGCGCCACTTCTACATCATTTTTTCTTTGGAGTACTGTACTTAGAGTTCGACTTAACTGAAAATTTCCGCAAAGAGGGCAAACTATAGATACAACATCAGCACCATCTGATCTATATGAAGATTTTGCCTCTGTTGTGCCACAAACTGGACATTTATTAGTGTTCATAATAAGTAACGATTTAAGACTCAAAGCATAAGAATTATTTTGAAATATAATTTTGCAAATTAAAGCCCAATTTATTCATCGGTTAGGTATACTTAGATATAATCTCGATTGTTGATATCGTAAGATTTTACTACCGCATTTATATCATATTGTTCAATTACTGAATCAATATTGTAAGAATTGACAGATAAAAAGACTGCATATTTTTGAGCTACTTGTCTAAAATATATTTTGTATGGATTATTTAATAAACCAACCAATGCTCCAGCTCCGGAAATAACTGCACTGATAATAAATAGAGGATTAAATGTGCTAAGTGCTAAAGCAATATGAATTCCAGAGATGCCTAGTATTTTAGCTAATTCATCAATTTTTTCAATTGAAGCCTCTTGTTTAAAATAGTCAGAAGAAATTTTATAGTTGTTATACACAGCCAACGTACCTGTCAATAAATCAAAACCATTTATAAAATTCCATTTTAAACTAACTTTATGAAATAATGATTTAACTTCTGGTATTTCAATTATGTCTCCGGGAATTATTGGAAGACCTTGTTTAGTAAAAAAGTCAGAAATCAATACATGCTCCAAAAAATCAGGAATATTTTCAGGATTTTGAATGGGAAAATCATAAATCAAATGATGTCCATAAAGTCTGTGATAAAATACATCCGGCTTTCTACCAAGAGCATCTAAATATTTTCCATATGAAGATTCTCCTATTCCATTTAATTTCATCCATTTATAAATATAATCTCCATTTTTATAAGAAAAATCTCTTATATAATATGATGCTGATTCGGACCAAGCAGAATATTTTATCCTTCTATTCATTTAATTTCTTTCCTCAAAAGTTCTTCAGCCTGATTAACATAATCTGTCCATATCTTAAGTTTTAAATAACTTGTATCATCAAATAATGGTGTCACAAAATTAAAAGGGAAAACATAAGCCAACGGTCTTATCCACTTTTTATAAGCCGGTTGACTTTTATCGATGCTATTCCAAATTCGGTCTAATTTATAACGGATATTAATATTAACATATCCATAAGAGTTCAACATTCTGGTTATTCTGTAATCAAATGAATTTCTTCGCTTCTCAAGTAAATTCTTTAAATCAGAAAAACTAAATTGATCTTTAATATTTTCTTTAGTCTCTTTAAGATAACCTGTATGCTTTTCTTTTATAACCTCAAATTCTTGTAAAATTTGTCTTTGACGATCATTCATGCCTTTAGTTTTTAGTTTTCCTAATAACCCTACGCATAAGTTGTAATTTAAACTACTTTAACAGATATACTAAAACAATGTAGTGGTATAATTCTAACACGGCAAGCCTTATTTTAAAGTTATACCTAATTTCCACAGTGTAGGTTAGTTGCTGCCAATTCTCACCGTTAGAAATACCGGAAACTCTCCAAACGGCCTTATAGGCCTCCAAAAAATCTACCAAAAAAAATTCCTACAATCACTATTCACAGGAGAAAAGCCAAAAAGCCATCCCCAGCTTTGGAATTCTCGCGCGTATGCCCTGGTTCGAAACACCATGGGGTCAAGTAGGACCCAAACCCTAAAGATCGGTTTTGGGATTTGATTGAATTTATAGACTAATTATAAATTGGTATTATTTTTGCTAAATACGATTAATTTTTATATAGTTCCATACAACATAAAGATAAGTCAGTAATGGCAAATTAGCCATTAGAAATTTTTTGGGGGGGTCAAATTATGGCACGATCACACATCAACAATTGGTTATTCATTGGTCCTTTTTCGAGGGATTATAAAGTATACTCTAAATCCTATTTTAAAGTTATTATTGTTGTACTAATAGGGATAGCCTTTGGTTTTACTAAATCTTATAGCAGACCGGTTGATAGTCTTATGGTAAAAAAGGCAGCTGGAACATTTATTAAATCAAAATTTCGTGGACATCAGGTAGCTTCAGTTTCAGAGTTAAAAAACAACGATCATCGAACCATTGGTTATTTGGTAAATCTAAAACCAAGTGGATTTGTTGTTTTATCAAATGATACAGAAATCTATCCTATTATTTATTATTCAAAGAAAGGTAAATTTGATTTAAAAAAATCTAATCAAAACATTCCACTGGATTTTGTTAAATGGGATTTACAAGCGAGAGAGAGATCAATTGCGCAAATAAAGTATAAGCAAACTTTATCAAGAAATAGTACCACCTGGAATAATTATTTATCTGGTTCAGGTGTCTCGGTTCAGTCGAACACTCAAAATACATATGGCCCATTATTAACGACAAAATGGAATCAAAATGGTTTCTATGCGCAATATTGTCCGACCGATCCAAAGACCAATAATAGATCATATGCTGGCTGTGTAGCTGCAGCAGCTTCTCAGATCCTTGACTATTGGCAGTTTCCGAAGAAAATGACTTTTAATACCGCTGATAATTATACATCCAAAGGAGATGATGGTAATATTGCGATACCAGGGGATGCAGGTAAATACAATTTCCCAACTTTTTCTACACTTAATTCTCAATTATCATCCATAAAATATGATGGATCGCAAACAGAGATAGGTTATCTGGAATTTGGCGTAGGGATTAAACTTAGAATGGGTTACTCTTCTAAAGGTTCAGGGGCTTTTCAAAGTGCCAAATTTTACAGAAAGCTTGGATACGGTTCAGCAAATCGTGCAAGTTGGAGTACTAGCTATGATAAAGTTGTAACCAATATAAAAGAAGGGTGGCCAGTACAGGTAGCAATTGATAATGGTTCAGAAGGACATTCCGTTGTATTTGATGGATATGATCCATCAAATAGTTCTTTTCATGTAAATATGGGGTGGTCCGGTATAGATAATGGTTGGTATATTCCTCCTTATTTAGATACTCCTTACAAATTTCATTCAATGGATGATGTCGTGTACAATATAAGTCCTTATGCAGGTTGGGGACAATGGGGTGCCGATGCTAAAAATACCCAAAGAACCTATTATTCAATGCCGGAACAAAATGTTTCGAAATGGAGTGTTAAAACGAAATTAGATAGATATAGTAGTAAAGGATTGATAGTTAATAAATCGTCAAACGTTATAGTATCAAATCAGCCTATGGATTTAAAACAAAGCAATCATCCTTCAATTATGGTTATTGGACCAGATGGGGTCAAGAAAAGTGAAACATATTTGACTAATGAAAATGAAACAATAACCTATCCCGTACAAAGTCATACCGGTACAATTTATGTTGGTACTGGTACTGGTAGGATTTATTCTATAAATCCCAATGCAAATTCAAGTAAACTCATCTTTCAGGATCCAAATCAGAAAGAAATTAATAATAATCTTAAGATTGATTCGGATGGCATTATTTATGCTACTACAATGAACAATTTATACTGTATAAATTCTAATGGGAATGAGTTATGGAATTTGCCAGCACCTTCAAACTGTACGTACGGTATTAATTCACCAGCTATTGATGTTGCAAGAAATAAGGTTTATTTGGCATATTTTAATAGCTCTAATAACTCGTCAACATTATTGACGATTGACAGGCTAAATGGACAAATTCTAAATCAAAAAACTTTTTCAAATATAAACTCTCCAGTTACCGGAATAGGTACAGTATCCATAAGTAAAAATGGTAAAGTTTATTTTGGGGTTAAGACAAAACTTGAAGAACTTGATCCAACAAATAACTATTCTTTGAATACATTATACAATAATAAATATGGGCTTATTATTAATCCACCTGCTATAGGTAAAAATGGGGCACTTTATTTCTCTTTTTGGCAAAACACTAAATGGTATAATGTTATTTCTTTGAATCCCACGAATAATAGTATTAATTGGACAATACCAATCCCATCATCAAATATTGGTCAATATGGATCAGTTAGTAATATTTATGTCGATAATAATTATCATATTTGCATTACAATTGATT
>DASQZP010001034.1:0-4422 GCA_035638655.1 Bacteroidales bacterium | reverse complement strand
GCCATTAGTACTGCGCTGGATGATATCTCTGAGACTATCTCAGTACGGCTGCATCCCGAAGTGAATCATTATTTTGGCGACTCACCAAACGGACTGGCCGTTTCACAAGATGGAAATGCGCTGTATGTTACCAATGGGATGGACAATGCCATTGCCGTAATCAATCCTGGTAAAATGGCTTCCACACAGGGTGTGAACGATAAAAGTTCTGTTGAAGGGTACATCCCCACCGGAGCGTATCCCTCTTCTGTCTCAATCAGTACCGACGGTAAATTGTATGTCACGAACCTCGAAGGCAGGGGCGCACAATTGCCTGTTCCGGCACCTTCATCAGAGGGGGTGGCTTTCAATGCCCACCATATGCTGGCTTCAGTTTCAATCATTGACATACCGGACGAAAAACAACTGGAGAGATACACCAATACGGTGATTGCTGTCAATCAGATGAAAAGACTTACGGAGACGCAGCTTCCTGCACGCACGGATATTCTGCCTAAACCCGTACCTGAAAGAATCGGTGAACCCTCAGCATTCAAACATGTGGTTTACATTATAAAAGAGAACAGAACCTATGACCAGGTGCTGGGCGACATACCAGGAGGAAACGGCGACACAGCCCTATGCATTTATGGCAGAAAGGTTACACCAAATACCCACCAACTGGCAAGTGATTTTGTGCTGATGGACAACTACATGGCTGCCGGCAAATGTTCGGCCGAAGGTCACCAGTGGACAGACGCTTCCATCGTAACCGACTATATCGAGAAGAATGTACGGGCCTGGTTCCGCAGCTATCCACATGTGCAGACAGATGCTCTTGTATACGCTCCCACCGGGTTCCTCTGGGACAATGCCGTGAAACACGGTAAAAAAGTTAAAATTTATGGTGAGGCCGCCACTCCGGTATTTGATGAAGCACTCACCTGGAAAGATATTTATACCGGATTTCTGGACGGAGATAATTTTGCTTTTCACAACAAAACCACTATTGATCCTGTCAGGCCGCTGCTAAGCAAGACTTATCCCGGATATGACCATCACAAGATACCGGATGTACTGCGCGCAGATGCTTTCGTCAAAGACTGGGAAAAATATGAGCAAATGGAGGGCGATTCTATTCCCGATCTGATGGTTGTGGCCCTGCCCAATGATCACACTGCCGGAACCCGTCCGGGATTCCCTACCCCGCGGGCCATGGTGGCTGATAACGACCTTGCCCTGGGAATGATCATTGAAGCCATCACTGACAGCCGCTTCTGGCAGAACACCGTTGTTTTTGTCACCGAAGATGATTCACAGGATGGCTGGGACCATTTATCTGCCTACCGGACTGTCGGACTGGTAATCAGTCCGTATTCCAGACTGAATAAACCTGTCCATACCGCCTATAACCAACCTTCGATGGTCAGAACCATTGAACAGATTCTCGGTCTGCCCCCTATGAATATCCAGGATGCCATAGCTGCTCCCATGACTGCCTGCTTTGACAGTACAGCTAATTTGCAATCCTGGCAGCACAGTTTCAACCAAATACCGCTGGATGAGATGAATCCCAAGCTTGAATCATTGAACGGCAAGGCTAAACAGTATGCAAAACAGAGCATGCAACCCCAGTTTAATCATATTGATTCAGGGAATGATGATATGCTCAACAGGATCCTCTGGTTTTCTGCCAAAGGTCATACACCTTATCCCAAAACTTATGCAGGTGATGATGAAGAAAAGTGACAAGGTGACAAAGTAACAAAGTGACAAGGTAACAAAGTGACAGAAGAGCTTTGCTTTTTAAAAACGAACATGAAGAAAAACATATATTTATTACTGGTATCTTTATTAATGCTAAATACAGCAATTGGATTTTCACAGAAAAACATCATTCTCGATACCGATTTTGGCGGAGATGCTGATGATTTAGGCGCTCTCGTGATGTTGAATCATTTTATAGACAAAGGGGAATGTAACCTGCTGGCAGTCGTGAGCTGGTCAACGGAGCAGTACGTCATTCCGGCCATTGATGCTGTGAACCGGTATTATGGTCATCCTGACATTCCTTTGGGCATCAGGCAGGCCGACAATTATTATGAAAGCTGGAATTACAACAAGGTGATTGCCGACGGGTTTGCACACACCATGACCAACAAGGACGCGGAAGATGCAACAGTTCTGTACCGGCGGATTCTGGCAAGAAGCAAGGACAATAGTATTGTGATTGTAACCATTGGTCCTTTATACAACATACAAGCCCTCTTACAGTCAGGGGCCGATTCTCTTTCTCCGCTCACCGGAAAAGAACTGGTAAGCAAAAAAGTTAAAGAGTTTGTAATAATGGGCGGACAATTTCCTGAGGGCAAAGACGAATGGAATTTCAACGGAAATATGCCGGAGGTAACGCAATTCGTGCTGGCAAACATTCCTGTACCTGTTACCTATTCAGGCTTTGAGATTGGAAATGCCATCAAAACGGGTGAGGTTTTTAACAACATTGATCCCAATCAGCCATTATATGTTGGATTCAAGCATTTCAGCGCCAATGCACCCTGGATCAAAGCAAATTATAAGGGAAAGATCCTGAATAATTCCACTTTTGACCAGACTGCTGTTTTATATGCAATAAGAAACGGAGTTGGAAAATACTGGGAAAAGATTGACCAGGGTTATTGTAAACCCGATGAAAACGGAGGCAATGTATGGATACATACAGAAAATCCAACTCAGCAGGGATATTTAAAATTAACAGCCCCTCCTGAAAAAATGGCTACATTGATAGAGAAACTGATGCTGGGGAAATTATAGGAGTACAGGTTGATGAACTGTGGAGAAACAGGCAACTTTAGAGAACAAAATGAAGTGAGAGATTGGAAATTCGGGAGTCGGAGGACGGAAGTCAGAAGTTGGGCGAGAGAATCTATTTTGGGATGAGAAAAATTTAGGCTCGGACAACATGACGTACTGGTGCAGGAATTTTAAACTTCAATTTTTATTATCTTTGGAAAAAAGAAGAATTATGGACTTGCAAACTAGAAAAATACATTTCATTCAAGAAATTTTAAGAGTAAAGAATGAAAACATTATAGAAAAACTTGAAAAGATACTTCATCAGGAAAGAAAAAAGTCAATTGATGATAAATTGTCACCAATGACAATAGAAGAGTTCAACTCTTTGATAGATAAAGCTGAAGAAGATTCTGAAAATGACAGGATGTATAATGCTGGAGAAATCATAAAAGATATCGACACATGGGAATAAGGGTCTTTTGGACAGAGACAGCCCTGAACAATCTTGAAGATATTTTTGAATATTACAAGTATAAAGCATCAATAAAAGTTGCGAGAGATCTTGTAAAGGGAATTGTGAAAACAACTATTCAAATTCAAAATTCTCCAACTATCGGAAAAAGAGAAGTATTACTAGCGAACCGACAATTCGAATATCGCTTCATTGTAAACAAAAACTACAAGATAATTTATTGGATTGACGATTATTATGTAAAAATTGCTGCGGTTTTCGATTGTAGACAAAATCCTGATAAGATTGAAAAAATATAGTTATTCAATACATAATTGAGTAAGCAGTCTTCTTTTAAAGCGCCAGCCAGGAACTGTTGTCATTGTATTCGACTACAGGTGAGACGTCGTGGTGAAATTTAAATGAATTTACAACTGCTGATATTTCATGTTTAATGTTTTCTATGCTATTACTGATCAAATCCTGTCTGAAACCTTTTGCTCCCAGTTCAGAAACATAACCGGCAGAAATAACTTTGCTGATTATTTTACCCAAATCAATCATTTTGCGCTGGGGAATATTTACATCCAGGGAAAAGTTAAGCAATGATTTAAAATGGCCGGCTACATTTTCAGTACGATCATAAACCTTTAGAAATTCCAGCAGGTTAGTTGTTTTTAATTTAGTCATTAACTTTTCAACATTTTCAAAGATCTGGGTATAAAGCATCTCATTTGATCCTTCAAATATTTGAAAAGGTCTTGAATCAACAATACCTCTGGCCCCCAGGCTTTCAATTTTATAGCCATTGGCTCCTTTAAGCTGAGTAAGTATTTGAGCTGATTCCTGCATTAAGTCTGTTACATAAGCTTTCATACTGTTAGCTTCAACAGATGATGCAGAAAGGTTGTTTTCTATACCACTTATATCTGCACTTCGTGAACACATGGCTGAACAGACTGTAAATGCACTTTGAATTTTTGTTATCTGATACTGAACCTGGTCAAGGGAAAGTAAGGAACGTCCTGCAACAATACGTGAATTACAATGTTTTATGGCTTCATCCAAAATCCTTCGCAGAAATCCCATGGCCATTCCGGGAAACTGTAATCTGCTGCGGTGCAGCAGATCCATCATCAGTTTCAGACCGGTAGTGACTGGTTTCAGTTTATTTTGTTCAGGCACGCTGATGTCCA
>DASQZP010001033.1:0-10680 GCA_035638655.1 Bacteroidales bacterium | reverse complement strand
TCAAAGGGTATGTAAGGCTGAATAATATCCCAGGGAACGAAAATCATAACAAATTTACCCAGCCCGACAAAACCATAAGCCAGAAAACCCAGACACCCGATCAGAGCGTAAATGATCACAACATTGTGAGAGAGTGTGGCGCCCCTGCCTTTTCCAAATCGCGTAGCAATCCATTCGGCACCAGTAGTTACTTTGGAACGCCGCAGCCAGATAGATAAATACATCATCAGAAAAATCTGGTTAAAAACAGGCCATAACCATGGAATCCAGATACTTTTTAATCCGTATACAAAAGTTATCATTACCAGCCAGGAAGTACCTGAAATATCAAACATACCGGAAGCGTTTGACAATCCAAGCATATACCAGGGAAGCCTGTTACCCCCAAGCAGGTATTCTCCTTTGCTGCTTTGCGCTCGTTTCTTTACAATAAATCCAATAAGCAATACTGTAATCACGTATGCCAGAATCACCAGCATGTCAAGCAAATGAAGTTTCATAGTTTTTCAGTTAGTAAATTACTATCATAGTTTGTTTTGTGAAATTTCAAACAAAAGCATAAATATAGACATTATTAGGATACAGAAAAGATCTCCAGCGTTTTTAAAGCATTTTTCCGGAGCCGGATATTTTCAAAATAGCGCACAATCTTCCTCAAAACATCCAGTAAAAGAAGTACATAAAAAATAAAGGTAAGTAACCAAATCGCTATCACATTAAACCACAAGGTATCAAAATACTGATTATTAAACTTTTTTACAGGAGCATAGAACTGGGCACGCCCGTAATTGTTATCCGGATAATTATAAACAGGTTCCATCTTTCTTACGAGTTCGTCACCTACCTGTATGATTTTCTTTAAACTGTTCCTGTCAGTAACTACCTCACCAAGCCTGTTGTTGTAATAATTTTCTCTGAACTGCTGTACTTTATCACCTCCTATTTTGTCTACCAGATTAGTGTAAATCCCGTCTTTCTCTCGATTAGCCTGATCCGAAAGTTTAAAATAAGTAATTTTCAGATAGGTAATATAATCATTTGCTTCCCGGGCAATGTCGGGGGTAAAAGAAGTAATAGTAAGATCATTTATATATTCAAAAGGAAAAACCAGTGTATCCTGAGCAATAGAGATAAAACTATTTTGTAATACAGCCAGATCCTGAAGGTTTTCTTCCTCCTTATCTTCTTCTCCCAGATTTCTCAGGCTGGCTTCAAGCAAATTCTGTAACCTGGGTAAAAGGAATGATGTCTTATAGGAGGCATCACTTATTTGTTTATCAAGATCATAGAATTTCCTTTCAAATCGGTTGTTCTTAAACTGCTCCACAGTAAGAGCTTCATATGCCCACCTTGAAACCATCAGATCTCCCGCGAAAGGTACATATTTTTCATTTGTAAGATTTTTATTCAGGTCATCAAAGGATACAATAACACCGCTTAATAACAACTGGGGTACCAAAATCAATGGCACAAGAATATAAATGGTGACAACTGAATTAAAAGCCGAGGAAATATTCAATCCAACCATATTGGCAAAACAGGCGGTCGAAAAAAGTATTATCCAGTAAACAGGAACCATTCCCTTTATTTCAAGAATTAAATTACCAACAATAACATATAGAAGTGTTTGTATTGCTGAAAGCACAAATAAAAAGACAATTTTCGAATTCAGATAGCTAAACCAGCTCAAGTTCAAAAAAGTCTCCCTGCGTAATATTTTGCGATCTTTAAATATCTCTTCGGCACTCACTGTAAGTCCCAGAAACAAAGCCACAATTACACTCATAAAGAGATATTGCGGCAGGTTAATATTATTGCCAAAAGTATAATGTACATCAGCATATTTTGAAAAATAGGCGAGAATTGCTGCGAGTAGTGGTGCTTCAAGCAGATTAATAAGTACATACTGCCGGTTTGAAAGTCGTGCTTTCAGATTTCGGATGCTGAATATTCTGAATTGTTTGTCGATTTCCGGAACACGGAAAGAACTTAATGGCAAGAGCTTTTTTGAGTCCTTTAACTCTAATCTGGATTGAATATTATCCCTATACAGCCGGTACCATTGTTTTGGACTGGTTTTTCTCTCACGTGTTAAATGACCCTGTTCATCTACTTTTCTAGCCTCAATAATTTTTAATATTACTTCTGAATCCACGTTGCCGCAAACGGGGCATTCACTTTGAGCGGCATTTGCCTGGGTATTGAGTGTTTTGAAATATACAACTGCTTCAACCGGATTTCCAGTGTACACAGGGTAACCACCGCGATCAAGTACCCATAGTTTATCAAACATTTTGAAAATATCCGAAGAAGGCTGGTGGATATTTACAATTACCAGTTTACCCTTGGTACTTTGCTCTTTAAGCAGGTTAATCACATTTTCTGAATCCATGGAGGATAGCCCCGAAGTTGGTTCATCCACAAACAATATATGAGGTTGTCGCATCAGCTCAAGCGCAATGTTCAGCCTTTTCCGCTGCCCCCCGCTTATTACTTTTTCCAGCGGGTTTCCAACCCTGAGGTACATAATATCAGTCAATTCAAGATCAGCAAGGATGCGCAAAACAGTTTCCCTGATATCACTTTCAGAGAAATTACTGAAACAAAGTTTTGCGTTATAGTAAAGATTCTGATAAACTGTCAATTCCTCAAAAAGAAGATCATCCTGAGGTATATAACCTATTATTCCCTGTAGTTTAAATTTGTCAGCATGCAGGTCATAATTATTAATGGTGATTTTGCCTCCCGAAAGTGGCAGCTGACCACTAAGCACGTTTAACAGGGTCGACTTACCTACTCCGCTTCCTCCCATAATACCAATCAGCTGACCTGATTCCTCCGAAAAACTGAATGGTTGCAATCCATTCTGCCCTTTGCCGAAATGAAATTCAACATTCCGCCCATTCATTACTATACGGGTTTTAATCCTTGACTGTAAAAAATGACCCGCAATATCCGTGTAATACACTGGTTGCATTCCCTTGCCACGGATGATTGAACCATGTTCAAGTACGTATAATACGCCAGGTTTAATGGGATGACTATCAAGCGAAAGATTGTTTTCGCCAAAATATCTGAAAACAAACCCCTGAATATCCGGGAGGTATAAAACAATCAGTCTGCCTCCTATATTTTCTAATTGTATTCTTTGCCTGTTAATAAGTTCTGCAGGGCGATTGCGCTCAACCCAGGCTCCTTCCAGTTCGTCCGTAATCTCACCGGAATGATCTTCAAGAATTAACAAACGGTCTTTTTTAATATGGTTATCTTCCGGATGAAATATTAACTGCCTGCAATTTTCTGCCTCAGGCCCGGAAATACTAAATGTAGCTGCAACAATATCAATAAACTGATATTCCTTCTTGCTAATATGTTCATCTTCATTTACAAATTCAAGCAATCTGAGAAATACAATAACTCGTTCATATTGTAATAATTCCTGGTTGATCTTCCTGCAAATCTTTGTAACCTGTTTTACATCAAGTGTATCGCGTTCATCTGGGGGCATATCCCGATGGTAAAAATCGAGATAATTGTCAAAAAGTCTGAGATATTCTTCTACTAACTCTTTTGTTAAATGCTGTTCAAGAAAATCGCTGACAATTACCCTGCCTTTTCCGGATACCTTATCCCCCTGCACATTGGCGATAATAGCAAAGAGATGCATCAGTGCATTTAAGATTGACTCACTCATTTATAAAATAATATTTCAGTAAATATAAAAAATATATGAGTAATGCATAAAGCTTTAAGGTCACAGAATATAGCGTGGCCTCCAAATCATTAATTTTCAAAATTTGCCTTCAAACATTATCACCTCTATTGTTGTTAGACTAATAAAAGCCTTTGAGTGCTGCACAATTCATCATTAAAGATTTATCTAAACTATTTTACCTGACATTAACAATTGAGTTATTTCCCCAGGAAAAAAATAACAGAAAAAATTCACGACAGAAGCAAAAACTACATGAAGGTTGAATGTTTTTTAATTATCCTCGCTAATTTGTAGATTTGTTAAATCAAATAAAAACCAAAAACAAATAACTATGAATTATCAGGCAGATCCGACAAGATATGATAAAATGAAGTATAACCGATGTGGAAAAAGCGGATTATTGCTTCCTGCCATTTCACTTGGCTTATGGCACAATTTCGGAGGAGTTGATGTATTTGAGAATGGGAGGCTGATTATTCGCCGTGCTTTTGATCTGGGGGTCACCCATTTTGATCTTGCTAATAATTACGGCCCCCCTCCGGGATCAGCTGAAGAAAATTTCGGAAGAATACTTAAAAAAGATTTCCATACACACCGGGAGGAGATGATCATTTCAAGTAAGGCTGGTTATCTTATGTGGCCCGGGCCATACGGCGAATGGGGCTCAAGAAAATATGTACTGAGCAGCCTTGATCAAAGTCTCAAAAGAATGGGAATTGATTATGTTGATATTTTTTATTCTCACCGCCCTGACCCTGATACACCATTGGAAGAAACAATGGGGGCACTGGATCAGGCGGTAAAACAAGGTAAAGCACTGTATGCTGGTATTTCTAATTATAATCCTGAACAGACAGAGAAAGCTGCCTCAATTCTGGAACAGCTTGGAACGCCTTGTTTAATTCACCAACCACGCTACTCGATGTTTGATCGCTGGGTAGAAAATGGCTTACTCGATGTTCTTGGTAAAAGAGGCATTGGCAGCATTGCTTTCTCACCACTGGCACAGGGACTTTTGACAAACAAGTACCTCACAGGAATTCCAAAAAATTCCAGGGCTGATAAGCCGCATGGTTTCCTTAAACCTGAGCATATAACCAATGAAAAGATTAATAAAGTAAGGCAACTGAATGACCTGGCAAACAATAGAGAACAAAGCCTGGCACAGATGGCCATAGCCTGGTTGCTAAAGGATGACCGGATAACATCAGTACTCATAGGTGCCAGCTCTGCAGAACAACTTGAAAACAGTCTACAGGCCCTGGATAATCTCAGTTTTACCACTGAGGAACTTGAGCAGATTGAAAATATTTTGAAGTCCTGAATTATTTCCGGTACCCGCCATACTTGTAAGACAAGATGGCGGGCAAACCTTAGCTTAAAAAACATCTTTTAATATGGCAAAAATATACAATTGGGGTATCATCGGCTTAGGCAACATCGCACATAAATTTGCAGAAGCTTTAACTGTCGTGCCAAATGCCAGGTTGCATGCAGTGGCCAGCCGGTCTTTAGAAAAAGCCACCTCCTTTGGACAACAATACAATGCCGGCAAATATTATGGCAATTATGAAGATATAACACATGATCCGGACGTTGATGCCATATACATTGCCACACCTCATAACCTGCACTATCAGAATACAATAATGTGCCTGAATCAAGACATTCCGGTACTCTGCGAAAAACCATTTGCCATTAATGCAAAAGAAGCATCTGGTATGATTTCATTGGCTCGCAGCCGCAATGTATTCCTGATGGAGGCTTTCTGGACCAGGTTTTTCCCAGATATTAAAAAAGTTCTGGAACTCATAAACGATGGCGTTATTGGTAAAATAAGAATAGTAAAAGCTGATTTTGGTTTCAAAGCTGAATTTAACCCTTCCAGCCGACTTTTTGATCTTGATCTGGGTGGCGGATCCTTACTGGATGTTGGTATTTATCCCTTGTTTCTGTCCTTGCTCCTACTGGGAAAACCAAGTTCTATCAAGGCGATATCCCATATTGGCCGAACTGGTGTGGATGAAAATTGCGGAATTATCTTTGATTACTCGAATGGTGAAATGGCAAATCTCTTTTCTTCCATTGTCACTGATACCATTACACAGGCTGAGATATTCGGTGAAATAGGAAGTATCCGAATCCATAAAAAATGGTTTATGCCTTCTCCTGTTACACTTATTAAAGATGGCAAGGAAGAAAAATATGATTTTGATTTTAAAGGCAACGGGTACAACTATGAAATCGAAGAAGTAGTAAAGTGTTTGGAAGAAGGAAAAACTGAAAGTAATTTAATGCCCCTCAATTTCAGTTTAGACCTGATGGAACTGGTGGATCACGTTAAAAAGGAATGTGGTATCCACTATCCCTCACATGATGATTGAAATCTGAAATTTATTGACTGGAATTATATATTCTAAAAAAATTAACTTTTCCTGAATTAAACAAATTCACTATAGCAAAAAACTCCATCCTCTTTTAATTAAAGTCTGTCAATAAAGTCAAGTGTCTGGATCAAAATGTTCGAGAACAAAGCCTGTTTCGTTCTAAACGGGAGCGTGCAAAAATTTTAATCCGCAGTATACTAATGTATATGAGGAATTAAAATTTTTGCAATAACGCAGTTATCGGACATTATGGACAGACACTAATTAATAAAATGGCCATTTCCGGATATGACATATCCGAAAATGGCCATTTTATTTTAATTGCTTTCCAATATGTGAATACACATATATACTATAAAGAAATGGAATTCCACATACTTAACAATGTCAGACATTTAAGATACTATAAAACAATACCATTTAAAATATTATATCAGATCTGACAAGCCTTTCTAACAGCCGGATCACTATTCTTTTTGAATTCAAATCAAAATATTCAATAGGGGGGGGGTAACAAATTTTTATATATCTTTTTTATTGCTTTAATTATTTTTAGAGGGGTATTATAATTATTGATATATATTTTATAACTTTTATATTATTTTTTATGGGGGTTTAAAATATATTTATATATATTTGTAACGAATTAATAATTATTAACCCTTTAAACTTTGAGTATGAAAAGAATGTTAAAAAGCGTAACCACAATTTTTGTCATTGCTTTCCTTATCACGCTTTCACCTTTGAAAGCGCAGGAAGAAACCACCGGTTCTTCCAATTTTAGTATCGGGGCCGACCTTGTCAGTCGGTATATCTGGAGAGGATTAAACCTCGGGGGCAGTTCTCCTAATGTCCAGCCTTACCTTGAATACAGTTTCGGTGAATCAGGACTGGCAATCGGAGCCTGGGGATCCTACTCACTGGGCTACGGTACAGCTGGTACAGAAGCAGACCTTTACCTGTCCTATACGCCGGTCGATCCTTTAACCATTACGGTAACTGATTACTTTTTCCCGTCGGATATTCCTTTTGGTGTAAATGACTATTTCAATTACAAAAAAGACCAGACAGGGCATACATTTGAAGGAATGATCACTTTTAACGGGACCGAATCACTTCCGGTTTATGCCACCTTTGCTATGAATTTTTACGGTGTGGACGGAACAGATGAAAATGGCAATAATTATCATGCCAAGTATCTTGAATTAGGTTACAATGGTTCTGCAGGTAATGTTGACCTCACTACATTCATGGGTCTGGCCCTGGATGATCCGAAAGAAGAACAGGGAGCTACAGGTTGGTACGGAAATTCATTCGGTGTTATTAACCTGGGCATAACTGCATCTAAAACCCTTAACCTGGGAAAGGCCGCCCTACCCGCCTCTTCATCTCTCATATTCAATCCGGAGGCCGGAAATATATATATTGTATTTGGGGTCTCCCTGTAAACTCAGTAGATAAACATTAAAAAACAATATTATATGAAAAAGATCGAAGCGATCATTCGCAAATCAAAATTTGATGAAGTGAAAGAAGCACTGCATGAAAACGGGATAGATTTCTTCTCATTCTGGGAAGTAAGAGGAGTTGGAAAAGCCCGTGAAAGCAGAGTTTATCGTGGTATTGCCTATGACACCAGTACAATTGAACGCTTAATACTTTCAATTGTCGTTAGAGACATCAATCTTGATCCCACTATCCGCACCATTATGAAAACTGCATGGACTGGTGAAGTTGGTGACGGAAAAATATTCGTGTCCACCATAGAGGAATCCTACCGGATCAGGACTGAAGAGAAAGGGGATGAATCACTTTATATCAAAGATTAGCAAAATAAATTTATAATTTGAAATTCTGACAAATATGAAAGATACTTTAGCTATAGTACTGGCAGACATGTCCTCTGTAACTGATATGCTGGCGGTTTCAATTAACAATGTTTGGGTATTACTAACAGCAGTACTGGTAATGTTTATGCAGCCAGGTTTTGCAATGGTTGAGGCTGGTTTCACACGCCAGAAGAATACTGCGAATATCCTTATGAAGAACCTTATGGATTTTGCTATCGGATCGCTGGTATTCTGGTTTATCGGATATACTATTATGTACGGTGATTCCATATGGGGAGGTCTGATTGGTAAGCCTCATCTTTTCTACAACAGCAATGGTATAGGGGATTATGCTGATCTTACAGACCTGATGTTCCAGACTGTATTTGCAGCAACCGCAGCTACTATTGTGTCAGGTGCAATGGCCGAACGCACAAAATTTAATGCGTATCTTGTATTTTCAATTATAGTTACCATGATTATTTACCCGATTTCCGGCCATTGGAAATGGGGTGGTGGCTGGCTGGATCAGCTGGGCTTCCTTGATTTTGCAGGATCAACAATAGTACACTCGGTGGGCGGCTGGATCGGACTGGCCGGAGCGATCATGGTAGGCCCCCGGATTGGTAAATACAAAAAAGGCAAAGCCAATGCCATCCCGGGTCATAACCTGGCCATAGGTGCACTTGGTGTATTCATACTCTGGTTTGGCTGGTTCGGATTTAACCCGGGATCACAGCTGGGTGCAGCAGGAAAAGATAGTATTGTGGCAATCGCCCATATAGCAGTAACCACCAATTTAGCTGCAGCCGCCGGTGCAGTAACCGCAATGTTAGTGGCATGGGGCAGGTATAAACGTCCTTCCCTGAGTTTAACTCTCAATGGAGCCCTGGCCGGACTGGTAGCAATAACAGCCGGTTGCGATATCGTTACTCCGGGTGGCGCAGTAATAATTGGTGCCCTTGCCGGTTTTGTCCTTGTCTTTAGTGTGGAATTCATTGATCAGAAATTAAGAGTTGACGATCCCGTTGGTGCTGTCTCAGTTCACGGTGTCGGAGGTGCTTTGGGAACCTTGATGGTAGGGCTTTTTGCAACTGATGGCGGATTGTTTTATGGCGGTGGATTTAAACTGCTGGGTATTCAGGCCGTGGGAGTTGTATCTGTTGGAGCCTGGGCATTCATAACCGGAATTATCTTGTTTGCAATTCTTAAGAAAGTAAATGGTCTGCGCGTTTCCAGAAGGATCGAAGAGGAAGGACTCGATGTTTATGAACATGGTGAAAATGCATATAACATGTAACTTAAATATTCGAACCAGCATTTATTAACCCTAAATCTATATATGTAAGAAGGCCGCCAATAATTGGCGGCTTTTTTATTTAAAACATTTTTCAAATGGCAGATGTTAATCAGTTGATCAAATTCGTTGAAATTGCAAACCACAGAAACAAAAAAAAATTCTTAGGCTTTGTAGAACTATAAGACTGATTGCTTTATTAAAAAATGAGATTACCAATAAAAGTATTTCTAAGGCTTTTTTATATGCAAAAAGGTTCATAAATTTAATTGCGCAACTTCATTTTACTAATCTTTGGTTCATTAAAAGTTGAAATTATGAAAATATCCCGTTACTTTTTTCAAATGAAAAATGCATTACCAGGATTAATAGTAATGATGCTTCTGGTTTTTGCTTTTACATTCTCATCCTGTTCAGGCCCAAATTCATCTGAAAAAAAAGATGAAGTCCGTCTGCAACCTGATGCAGACAATGGAGGCATTCAAATCCCTAAAGGTTTTGGCGCCCTGGTAGTTGCCGAAAATGTTGGTGAAGGACGCAAACTAGCCATCCGTGATAACGGAGATATATACTTGTCCCTGCGTCAGAAGAATCAGGGAGGAGGAATAGCTGCCTTACGTGATACCACCGGGGACGGAAAAGCAGATATTATCCGTTATTTTGGTGACTATCCGGGAGATGGAATTGAGATCTATCACGGCTATCTCTACTTCAGTTCTGATACCGCCATAATGCGGTATAAATTTACCAGTGATGATGAATTGTTGCCTGATGATAATCCGGAAATTATTGCCCGGGGATTTCCCGTTCAGCATCAGCACCAGGTTAAGCCTTTTGCGTTTGACAATGAAAATCATATCTATGTAAATGTTGGGGCCCCCTCAAATGCCTGCATGGAACAAACCAGAACTCCCGGATCACCGGGCATGGATCCCTGCCCGCAATTGGAAAGGCATGCAGGTATATGGCGTTTTGATGCCGAAAAAACAAAACAGACCCAGGAAAAAGACGGATACCGCTATGCTACAGGCATTCGAAATGCGGTAGCCCTGGCATGGAATTACACTACAAATTATCTTTATGTGGTTCAGCATGGACGTGACCAGCTCCATCAATTATTTCCGGATTTATATACCGAAGACCAGGGGGTAAACCTCCCCGCGGAAGAATTCTTCCTGGTGAAAGATGGTTCCGACTTCGGATGGCCATATTGTTATTATGACCTGCAGAAGAAGAAAAAAGTACTGGCCCCTGAATATGGCGGAGATGGAAATAAAGAAGGTATCTGTTCGGATAAGGACAATCCAATTCTTGCCTTTCCTGCACATCTTGCACCAAACGACCTGATGTTTTACACAGGAAATATGTTTCCGCAACGATTTAAAAACGGAGCCTTTATTGCTTTTCACGGATCCTGGAACCGGGCTCCCCAGGAACAAAAAGGTTATTATG
>DASQZP010001032.1:0-2540 GCA_035638655.1 Bacteroidales bacterium | reverse complement strand
TATGAATGATTATCTGGTTGTTGTCACCAAAAGTACAGTACCTATAGGGACCTCTCACAAGGTTAAAGCGGCTGTGCAAGAAGAGCTGGACAAAAGAGGTGTCTCCATATCTTTTGATGTTGCCTCCAATCCTGAATTTCTGAAAGAAGGTAATGCCATTGATGATTTTCTCAAACCCGACAGAATTGTGGTAGGTATCGAATCAGAAAAAGCTGAAAAGATCATGCAACGCATATATAAGCCATTTTTACTGAACGGCCATCCGCTTCTGTTTATGGATATACCATCAGCTGAACTTACCAAATACGCTGCAAATTCGATGCTTGCTACAAAAATCAGTTTTATGAATGACATAGCCAATTTATGTGAGATTGTTGGCGCCGATGTTAACATGGTACGTAAGGGTATTGGCAGTGACTCACGAATAGGCCCAAAATTCATATATGCAGGTGCAGGTTATGGAGGTTCTTGTTTCCCAAAAGATGTAAAGGCACTGATTAAAACTGCTGATGAAAACAAATATTCCCTGGAAATCTTAAAAGCTGTTGAAAATGTAAACAACAGGCAAAAAGAACTCATTTTTGATAAGATGTTACGCCATTTCAAGAATGATCTGAAAGGGAAAAAAATTGCGATGTGGGGACTCTCCTTCAAACCTCAGACTGACGATATGCGTGAAGCACCTTCCATTGTTATTATTGATAAATTGTTGGCTGCCGGGGCATCCGTCACTGTATATGATCCGGTTGCCATGGAAGAAGGCAGGCGGAGAATTGGAGACACCATTGACTATGCAGCCGACCAATATGAAACACTTATTGATGCTGATGCTCTTATAGTTATAACCGAGTGGCCCGAATTCAGGATCTTAAATTACAAAGTCATTGAGAAGCTAATGAAAAATAAACTTATTTTTGACGGACGAAATATTTATGACCCGGTAGAAATGAGTGAATTTAATTTCTCATATTATAGTATTGGCCGAAAAGAAGTAATTTTTTAAGTAGTGATTCATGAAAAGAATTTTAGTAACTGGCGGAGCAGGTTTTATTGGCTCACATCTCTGTGAACGATTATTAAAAGAGGGTAATGAAGTAATTTGCCTTGATAATTATTTTACCGGTACTCGCCGTAATATAACACACCTCCTTGATGATCATAATTTTGAACTGGTCAGACATGATGTTACCCAGCCTTATTATGCCGAGGTAGATCAAATATATAACCTGGCATGTCCGGCGTCTCCCATCCATTATCAGTACAATCCCATCAAAACTATTAAAACCTCGGTAATGGGTGCGATTAATATGCTGGGATTGGCCAAAAGAGTGAGAGCTACTATTTTGCAGGCTTCAACCAGTGAGGTATACGGGGATCCTGATATTCATCCTCAACCTGAAAAATACTGGGGGAATGTTAATCCAATTGGCCAGCGTAGCTGCTATGATGAAGGAAAAAGGTGTGCTGAAACATTGTTCATGGACTATCATAATCAGAACAAAGTAAATATCAAGATTATCAGGATCTTTAATACCTATGGCCCAAGAATGCATCCCAATGACGGAAGGGTTGTTTCGAATTTCATTGTGCAAGCTCTGAAAGGTGAGGACATTACTATTTACGGGGATGGTACACAAACCCGGAGTTTCCAGTATGTAAGTGATCTACTGGACGGTATGGTTCGTTTTATGAATCTTCAGGATGAATTCACAGGGCCCGTAAATATTGGCAATCCCTTTGAATTTACTATATTTGAACTGGCAAAAAAAATACTTGAATTGACGGGTTCATCATCCAGCATCATATATAAATCCTTACCTGCCGATGATCCTACCCAGCGAAAACCCGATATAACTTTAGCAAAGCAGAAGCTCAACTGGGAACCAACTATACAGCTTGAAGATGGATTGAAACAAACAATTGACTATTTTAAAAAAACATTGTATTTGTAGAATATAAACTATTCATTTTTAGTTTTCATTATAAGTCAGAATATTTTTAATTAAAATAGCACATCAAAATAATCAGAAAATGAAAGGAATTATCCTTGCCGGAGGCTCCGGTACAAGACTTTATCCAATCACAAAGAGTATTTCAAAACAAATTATTCCGGTTTACGACAAGCCTATGATCTATTATCCGCTGTCAGTGCTGATGCTTGCAGGGATTCGGGAGATATTGATCATTTCTACTCCAAAAGATATTAGCCTGTATGAAGATTTACTTGGAGACGGCAGCAAACTGGGACTGAAACTTTCTTATGAGATTCAACCTTCCCCTGACGGACTGGCACAAGCATTTTTAATTGGTGAAAAATTTATTGGAAAGGATAACGTTTGCCTGGTGTTAGGAGATAACATTTTCTATGGGCATGATTTTGGCAAAACACTGCTTGAAACAGCAAATATGGAAGATGGTGCAGTAGTATTTGGGTATTATGTCAATGATCCGGAAAGATATGGCGTAGTTGAATTTGATAAGACAGGAAAAGTATTAAGTCTGGAAGAAAAACCATCGGAACCAAGGTCTAATTATGCTGT
>DASQZP010001031.1:0-2565 GCA_035638655.1 Bacteroidales bacterium | reverse complement strand
CATCCGGTCGATGCTGATACCTGCATCCTGAGCATTTTGCATAAAACTGATCATTTGTGTAAGCGGTCCGTTCAACTGTCCAATGATATACTGAACCGCTATCATCATACCGAGTGTCATCTGACCGTGCAGGACAGCAAGCGCTGACATAATAGTGATGATAATATTTTTACTTTCATTAAAAAATACTGTTCCGGCTTGCTGGTATTGTTGCAAACTCAGACTTTTAATGTTTATCTTAAAAAGTCGTGCCTGTGTACTTTCCCATTCCCATCGTTTTTCCTGCTCGCAGTTGTTCATCTTAATTTCATGTATCCCACTGAAAAGTTGTATCAACTGATGCTGGCTTTCACTTAATTTTGAAAATTTTCTGTAATCCAGACTTTTTCTTTTTTTCATAAAAAGAAGTATCCACAAAACATATAACAGGCTGCCCGCAATAAAAACAAAGAATATGGGAAGGCTGTAAATCGCAAGCACAATACCAAAAATCAGAAGATTTACAAGCGAGAATAAAACGGATAATGTGCTGGTTGTAAAAAAAGATTCAATACGTCTTTGGTCATAAATGCGCTGCATCAGGTCTCCGGTTACCCTGGTATCGAAAAAGGAAACCGGAAGTTTCATTAGTTTCACCAGAAAATCTGAAATAAGCGATATGTTAATTCGTGTACTCAGAAACAACAATATCCAGTTACGGATAAAATCTACTGCCATGCGGCTGATAAAAAGTACAAACTGAGCTATCAAAACAAGGTATATAAAACTTATATTTCCGGTATTAATTCCTATATCTACCACTGATTGAGTGAGGAAAGGAAAAATAAGCTGAAGCAAACTACCGAAAAGTAATCCTAAACTCAGCTGAAACAGATATCTTTTGTAGATCTTAACATATTGCCATATAAAAGAAAATGAATTTCTTGGAATCTCTTCATCTTCTGACTGGTAAAATGCCGGGGAAGGTTCCAGTAACAGACAAATTCCGGATGGTTCGTCTTCCTTTACGGAAAGGAAATGCTTTCCGAATTCATCATGTGTTATTTTCTGTAAACCGATTGCCGGATCTGCAATGCGAACATATTTTCGCCCTGTTTTATACAGAACTACAAAATGATGCTGGTCCCAGTGAACAATGCAGGGCAGGGGAGCTTCGTTAATTATTTGTTCGAGGTTGAGTTTTACGCCTTTTGTCCTGAATCCTTTTGCTTCCGCCGCTTTACTCAAGCCGAGCATGGATACGCCTTCCCGTGAGATATGACTTTGCTCTCTAAGTTGCTGTAATGAAATGTTTTTACCATAGAATTTGGCTATCATTCTCAGACACGCTGGTCCGCAATCTGCAGAATCATGTTGCAGGAAAAATGGGAAAGAAGACATTATGGATCAGTGCAGTTTATGGTTTACCGATTAAGTTTTTATTTTTCTAAATTACAAAAAATAGGCAAAAAGCAGCCATTAAAAAACAACTCCCTTGATCTGTCTTCCGATAATCAAGGGAGCCGCTTATGGAAACGAGGGTACAAATTGAATTAAAACATTGCTGCATTCATTCCGGGAAATCCAAACATGTTATGATTCATGGCCTTTGTTTTTTTATTTTTCCTTGTCTCTGCCAATGGCAATGAGAAATGAATTGTTGTCCCATCCACGTTATTTGGACAAAACCACAGATTCCCCTCCATGGCATCAATGATCTTTTGAGCAAGAATTAGCGAAATGCCATAGCTATCTTTATATTCCTGACTTTTACTGATCATTCTTGTTTCTGTACATCGTTTTAACAGACAAATTTTTTCTTCCTGAAAATTTTGATCAGTATCTTTAACATAGAAGTCAATATTGTTTTTCCGGCTGCTGAACCCTATTTCAATAATGCCTTCATTGTTTTTGTGTAACATGAAAAGAGCAAGATTCAAAATGGCTTTTTCCAGATAATATCCATCAGTTTTTAAAGTTGTAATATCCTCTTTATCAATATTTTTAAGGATGACTATATTTGATTTTTCAGTCTGATGTTTTTCAGTATTTAGCTGGTTATATATTTTATTCAGAAATTCCACAATATTAACAGATTCCTTCCGGAGCAACACATTCCCGGATTCAATCATAGCCAACTCAATGAGATTGTCAACAAAACGAATGAGATTGGTGCCACTTTGATTGATTAGCTTGAGATATTCCTCTCTTTCTTCCTCAGTTATTTCTGATTGTTGCAATATATTTGTAAAACCCATAATTGCGTTCATCGGTGTACGTAACTCATGAGACACATGAGACAAAAATGCCATAGACAACCTGTCCATATTATTTTCATTTTCAGAATAAGGATAATTTTTTGTTAGTATCCTTTTTCCCTTTTCATCACCTTGCTTTGTCACTTCTTTCATAACCGGGAAATTTATTATTTAACCCTATATCCGGGTATCATTTTAATTCAGAAAACACTAATTGCTGTGGTTTTTAGGTTGCTTAAGGTTGTGTTCCATGCCTGTTCAAAACAGGCATTATGAATTCATCCGCAGAACAAATCTCAGTTTTTATGTTGATCCAGTTTATTAAGAA
>DASQZP010001030.1:0-2617 GCA_035638655.1 Bacteroidales bacterium | reverse complement strand
CTACTTTCAAACGGTCAGCTTTCAGGGAAGCCTACAGAACCTTTCTTCAAAATTTTGCTGGAAATGGAAAACTCTTCACTTTTTGGTATCTTATCCAAAAGTTTAATAAGCATAAAAAATTATGGTTGTAGCGTCTAAATTTAATACAAAAGAGCTTCAGAAGCTTTGCCAGAAATTTAAGGTAAAAGAGTTGTATCTATTTGGCTCTGCGGCTTCTGGAAATTTAACTCCAGACAGCGATTTAGATTTTATCGTTAATTTTGAGCGTGATGGATATGCTGGTGCCTTTGACCAGTTTATAGACTTTAAACAACAACTTGAAAAAATATACGGAAGACCGGTCGACCTGTACCATCAAAAAAAATTTAGAAACGCTATTTTTCAACGGGATGTAGACCAATCCAAGCAGTTGCTTTATGCTGCATAAAGTCCCAAAATTACTTCAGGATATTAGCCTATCCTGTATTGAAATGTCTGATTTTATCGCTGACAAAACTTTTGAGCAGTTTCAACGCGATCGTATGCTTCAACTTGCCATTGAGCGAGAATTTGAAATCATTGGCGAAGCACTGTCGCGGCTGGCCCGTCTTGACGAAGAAAATCTGGCCCACAATATTCCCGAATATCGAAAGATTATCGATTTTAGAAATATTGTTGCGCATGGATACGATATCATAGATGAAGCCGCGATGTGGGATTTTGCGGAGAACCGAGTGCCGGAATTATTGGAAAAAGTTGAAAATTATTAGCATTTCTTGTCCTTCTTAAAATAGTTCAGCATCGTTGTGGTTGCATAACCAGCGCTTCAAACGGACGCAGGAGCGGCTTCGCAAATAACTATTTTTAACGTTCAAATAAGCGGGTTAACTTACATTTCACTGTTAATCGCTGCGCCGCTTAAGCGCCATGTCGTTAGGCACCTACTTTCACAATAATATGATCAATACTAATAGATGATTACTCCTGAACCTCCTTCAACAGAATTAATTAGTAGATACATCAAGAAATTTAATAATGACAAACGATACTACCCTGCCGATCAGGCGATAATTAAACTATTTGAAGCGTTTCCAGAAAACAAAAATTTAGAAGATATACTTCTCAAAATTAGTGTCATAAATGATTTATATAGCACCAATATTTATGGCACATTCATCATGGCTAAACATATTAAACGACTAAAAATTGATAAAGAACTTAAAGAGGGTAATCCTAATCTAGTCAAAGAGATAGCGACTGGCCATGGTATCAGAACAAGCAAAAGCAATAAAGAGATAAAATTTTATTCATTTGCAACTAAGTACTGCAATTGGCATAACCAAGATCAATATGCTATTTATGACAGTTTTGTAGAAAAAATTCTTTTTGCTTATCGGCGCAAAGATAATTTTTCAGATTTTAAAAATGCTGACCTCAAAAATTTTAAAAAGTTTAAAAAAATCTTAAATGACTTTGTAAATTTTTATAATGTAGACCATCATAATTTAAAAGAGATTGATAAATTTCTATGGATATATAGTAAAGAGCTTTTCAAGAATTAATAGTAGGTGCCTAACCTTCTTCAATCGCATCATCAATCTGCTTGGCTACTTCACGCGCCTCGCCGTTTTGTCGCTGTTTTGAAGTCCCGTTTTTCAACAGTACATTTTATAAAATTTTGGCGCCCATCTGCACGCCGATTACGCGCGCGGCCGTTAGGTAAACGAAATTTTTCTTGCATTGCCACGTTATAATGACGTATATTTAAATAAAAATAATACGTCTCATTATGAAAAATAAATTAACCCTCCGTTTAGATGACTCGCTGATTCGGCGTGCTAAAAAACATGCCAAACAGCAAGGAACATCCGTATCACAAATGGTTGCTGATTATTTTGCCCTTATTGAGACTGAACAGCCATCAACAGACCACGGCCTTCCTCCCATTACTGCTTCTTTAGCTGGTATTTTAAAGAATCAAGAAGTTCAAGAGAAAGACTATAAAAAGCATTTAGAAGAGAAGTATCTAAAATGAAAGTCCTTTTCGATACGAATGTACTACTTGATGTTTTCTTAGAGCGAGATCCTTTTTTTGAAACATCTGCCCAAGCAATCGGGTTAGCTGAAAAAGGAGAAATAGAAGCATGGATTTGTGGTACAACCGTCACTACTATCTTTTACTTATTGGCCAAACAATTATCTTCTAAAAAAGCCAACCAGCATGTCCGGGAAATACTTAAAATTTTCAATGTTTCTAACATTAATCGTGTGGTTTTAGAAGATGCCTTGGAAAGCAATTTCAACGACTATGAAGATGGCGTCCTTTATCAATCGGCCATTCACGCTAATTTAGAAGCTATTGTTACCAGAAATCAAAAAGATTTTGATAAAAGTGAAATTCCGATATATAACCCAACCGTATTTCTGGAGGCCTTAGACACGTTAAAATAATCACGTTTACCTAAGCCGCGCATTAAGGGGACACGCCTGGCCTGGTCTGCCGGTTTTTGGATTACTCAGTTTCTGTAATACATTTTATTTTAAATTAACGATGATATGTTCCCAGCTTATGCGCGAGGTCGTTAGTGGGCTATAAAGCCAGTTCTAAAAAAATTAGCAAAGAAACGGCAGTGGCTTT
>DASQZP010001029.1:0-6254 GCA_035638655.1 Bacteroidales bacterium | reverse complement strand
GTCACCTTATAGAAATGCTGACGGCAGTATACCGTCAAATATAATCGGAAGCCAGGGATATGGTTGAAGTACTATATCACCATAAATGGCATGGAAAAGCCTTCTGATTGGGGGGCTTTTTTATACACAGTTAAGCACAGTGGGGTAGTCGCTAAGAGTACCGAGTTAAAATGGAATCTCTATATCAAGATTTGAGATTTTCAGCCATATGCTCGACAACGTAGCCGGCTTTAGACGGGATAAAACCAAGGTCGGATACCATTTAAGTTGTTGTTGCATATAAATTTAAAGGATAAAAAGACAGGTAGACACCCTTTTTACTAAAAAAGATATTTCCCGGTATGACTCATACTCAAAAAACAGTTTGAAATGCCCCGGATACCTGTCTATGGTGTCTAACAACCACACAAACTGTGAAAAATGCGATAATTAATCAAAACCAAGCATATCATCCAACTCCACAGTCAAATACCAATACATGTTGACAGGGTCGTAATAAATATCAAAATATCGATCCTCAATAGTAACTACCACAAAATGAATATGTAATGAAGTGCCCACAGGATCAGTGTATGAGCGTCGGACTCTCTTCACCTTGTGAATTTCACCCGAAGACAGTTTGAATTTTATGGGCGTTATTCTTCGTACAAACTTCCCATCATCTCTGAAAGACGCGAAGGCGGCAATAACGTTAATTTTTTCAAACTTCATTTTCTGCATAGGATCTTCAGTATACACATATAACGCACATATTATCAAATAAAAGTTTTATCATGTATCTTGAAATGACTACTATTTATTTTTAGCTGACTAGCAATGTGCGGTAGATACACGATATATGATGAGGCAACAGATCTTGAATATTTATCTGAATATTTTGGCCTTCAAAAAGTCGCCGTTGATAAAATCCCGGCCCGATATAATGCGTCTCCCAGCCAGTCTCTTCCTGTAATCTTCGAAAATCATCGTACCGGGGATCGCATCCTGAATGCGTTTCGTTGGGGTCTTATACCATCGTGGGCTAAGGATATAAATATTGGCTACAAAATGATCAATGCTCGAAGTGAAAGCCTATCCGAGAAGACTTCGTATAAAGGTCCCTTCAAGCATCAGCGCTGCCTGATTCCGGCTTCTGGATTCTATGAATGGG
Organism: Bacteroidales bacterium; assembly: GCA_035638655.1. GTDB lineage: Bacteria > Bacteroidota > Bacteroidia > Bacteroidales > DASQZP01 > DASQZP01. The sequence continues at coordinate 5,104 of DASQZP010001029.1, read as the reverse complement.
ATAAAACCAAAGAAAAGATGCCACATTACTTCAAGCTCAAAGATAGTCCCATAATGAGCTTTGCCGGATTGTATGAGCGTTGGAAGTCACCAAATGGTGACATATGGAGTTATACCATCATTACCACAGATGCGAATGACCTGGTTGCCAAGACGCACCCACGAATGCCGGCTATTATCCATCCGAAGGAATTCGATTTCTGGCTGGATCCTGATAATCAGAACACAGAAGAGTTATCCGGTTTCTTGAAGCCTTATCCTGCTAATGAATTCGAGACCTGGACGGTATCGAGAGAATTAAATAAGCCCGTTAATGATTACAAGGGGTTGTTGGAGAGAGTTTAATAAGTTGGTTCACTTTCTACTCATAATATCTACGTTTTTTATAATACTATCTCCTTGATAAACAATATTATAATTTGTTATGGAACTAATTATAATATCAGAAAATAACTACTTTTTATAAAGGATTGTATCCTTGTTATAGCTATTCATACATGTAAAAATTGTGAAAATCATAACAACGATTCAACAAGGGGGAAAGAAATGAATATTAAGGGAAGTACTTGGTCCTTTTTGATATTCACAGGATCGATAGTATTAATTGCCTCGGGTGTATTTTATGAAATACGTCTAACAAACGGTGAATATATACCAGAGTTGACCTTAACATTATTATTACTAAGTAGTGTTGTTGTATTTCTAATAATGATTATAGCGTCCGTTTCATTATTAAACCACTATAAATTAACAAATTCAAACGAGGCATTTGGCCTACCTTCAGGCAGCGTACGAGCGATATTAGCTCTAAGTCTTTTAATTATTTTTGCTATATCATCACTTTACTTATATACAAAATTAAAAGATCCTGGACAGATATATAAAATAACGAATTTAACAAAAAACCAGGTTGATTCGCTTAAAGCGGTGAATATAATTGCCAAGTATCCTAATGAAAAAAATCCGTCACATTATGATATTGAAGGATTAGATACATACAATACAACAGCAAGTAACGATTTTGCAAAACAGGTAATTACTATTATCAGTACTCTTTTAGTTGCCATATCCGGATTTTATTTCGGTGCCAAGGTATCCAAACAACAATCATCATCGGAAAGTGAATCACCATCATTAAACATCATAAGTCCAGAAACCCCTGTAAATCTGACTAATCCACCTTATGACCCACTAAATGCGGAACCGATTTTAATTATTACTGAGACAAAACCACCGGGTCTAGCGATTAAAAAAAATATTGCCGGAGATGATCCAAAGTCTTTAGAAACCGTGGATTATAATAAATTTCGATATTCACCGTCGAAAATACCCGATGGTAATGTAATTATTAGTTTAAAATTGGCATCACATCCAGAAATATTAAAAGAGATCATTGTAAAACGTCCTTAAAAAATATTCCCTTATTTTAGGGGACTATTTAGTTACTTAGTGTTGTATGTTGAAATTTAGTATTGAGTTAGACTAATACTTTTTTCGGGCTAATATTCACACACCCAAACGAGTCCACAAATGGGGTGATCGACTGATCATCGACTACTGGCATCCGGCGACGCAATGGCCGTATGAGATATTGTATTATGGGTTGGCTGGAATGATGGGATCAATAAAATGATGGTGAAATGATATTATAAGTCATAGCAAACTCATTTTATTAGTCACTTAATCACTGAAAGTGACTAAGTGACTTACTATTCTTATTTTATTTTGTCAAATATATCAATAATTCTACTATTCCCTCTCGGCTAATTCGTCGTTTAAATAAGCCATCCACTTCGGATCTTCAGAGGTTTCATCCCATAACCTTTTTACCTCATCAATGCTCAGACGACCATCGATATAAGCATTAATTCTCTTACGGATTTCTTTGTTATTTTCTTTTGTCGGCATACCCATGTGATCCCCCCTTTTTGTCTTAAAACGATGATTTACTAATAAGACACCGTTATGTATGATTACTTACATATTTTTTTAAAATTTATGTAATAACGTGAGTAAGCTATTGTAATTATTGTCCTACAACTAAATTATGGTTTACTTTATAAAAAATACGATTTGTATTTTATATTTGGTTTAATTAACGTTCGCATAATAAGTAATAAATATCGAAGTGATTATAATATAGGGTATTAGGGAAAACTATGAATATCATATGCGTTTCATAGTTTAGATCTCTACATAAAAGGAATCGGTGTACAAGAGAACACCTATTTAAATTGTGTAATAATAAATTAACAAAACAATCATTGTTATCATGAAATCATTTATTAAAAAAAAGCCATCACTCCTACTAAAATTTTTCATCTTTATTAGTTCTTTTTTACTGTTATCGTGTCAAAATTCGGCTATAAATGATAGTTCAGTAACTACTAGTAAAAATAAAGTATCCCAACAAACATCTTTGAAATACAAAAATTTCAGAGATCCTTTGGGAATTTTATCTAATCCCCAAAAGATAGATTTGAATAAATATAAAGTTTATAATTCTCAATCAGACAAAGAATTAAAAAAAATAACTAATAGAGTATCATCTACTGGTTATCAAATTAAAGATCTTGGCCTATTAACATGGGGGACAAAAAATTATACTTCGGGTGTTGCAATATCAGATAAAGGGTATGTCACAGGTATAGCATCTTGGCATTATACTCCTTTTCACGCTTTTGTTTGGGATAAACATGATATGAAAGATCTAGGCGCACTACCTGCCACCTTTCCTTCTGCTACAGGAAATGATATTAATGATAATGGGTTAATAGTTGGGCAAAGTTATTTAAATTATGAATCCAATTGTTGTTATTTTGTTCCGGTTATCTGGAATAATACAAACAAACCAAAGATCCTAAGCATTAAAAATGCTAATAATATTTTTGATGGTGGAACAGCGACAGGTGTAAATAATCGTGGTCAAGTTGTGGGCTATTTAAGAAGAGGTTATCGTGAACGTGCTTTTATTTGGCAAGCTAAATCTGGAATACAATTTGTGAAGCAATTCAATGGATATCCTTTTCAATCCACATTCACAGCTATTAATAATGAAGGTATCGCTGTTGGTTATTATGCTCATGGAGCAGCATTTTTATATAACTCTAACACTAAAACATATAAAAAATTAAATCATTTTGGTCAAAAAAGTGGTTGTGTAACTGCAGAAGCAATACCACTTGATATAAACGATAAGGGACAAATTACGGGTTATACACATTGCATACCCGATCATAAAAGATGGGTTAGGGCTTTTATCTATGATCCCGCTACAGGAATTCATTTTATTAAATTACCAAATTATGTCTCACCTAATGCAGGAGCCGTTGGTAATGCAATTAATGATAAAGGCCAAGTAGTTGGATATTATACTGATTATGTAAATCATCATGCTGCACATAGAGCATTTGTATGGGATGCCCGAAAGGGATTTCGAGATTTAGGAGTTCTTGATCAAAATGCATCTCACTACTGGGTTAATTTTAGTCAAGCAAATGATATAAACAATAAGGGAGAAATTACAGGAGGGAGTTATATTCATGGACAATATCACGCAGTAATTTGGACAGTTAAAATGGGGAAAAAAGCTGTTGGTAAAGCTAATAATTAAATTAATTTAATTACTGGACAGAATTAAACACTTGGTAACATAGGTTTGTTTCTGTCCTTTTTATATCATTTTTTCAAATTTAAGTAAATCAATTCGGTTTGAGGAAGTTTTACTAAAAGATTTCTATGAAAAGTCAGATTTTGACAATCAACATGTTTGGTACCGGAATTATATGGTAAATACGGATGCTAAATAATCACGTTTACCACAGGTGTGTGAGTAGGTATCCGGGTAGCCAGCCTGGACAGGCTAAATAAAAATATTTTTTAGTGCTCTTAGGCTCAAGAAAATATCTTTTTTTACTAAAAAGGGCGGATAGTTGTCTATATTCAGTATAATAAATTAACAGTCAATAACTTACAGGTAGCCAGGGTGAGATTTAACCCGGATAATCGCGTCTAAGGTGTCCGTCATTTCACTACTGTGGTTAATGTGATCAATTTATGGCATTGTCGCATTAAGCGGCGGTACTTCGCCATATTCCATAAAATACTTCTGAATCTCAACATGCTCCATGGCTGCCGGATCCTCAGGTGAATGTTATGCACAGTCGCTCCAGAGGAAAAGTCTTTCGAAGTTTTTGATTCTTAGAGAAGTGAATACCGACATGATGCCCATTACTTTTAAAATTATCTGCAAGAGCTTTAAACAGATCCCCGACTCTACTGGCTGCCGGTCCTGTTTTGCCAATGTACAACACACCATATTTTTCTACTCCCAGTAGCCGGTTAAGTACTACGTACTCATCGCTGTCCGGCTGTAGGAAGTGAAGCTTCTATACTCCACCAATTTTGGCAAAGTCGGAGTATAGCTTATTTCTTTCTTTATTGTCGTTTAGGCGATATATCTTCTCAGTCATTTTAGTAAGATCATTTTCTTGGTGATAACATGTTTACCAGCCTGTAAGCGGTACAAATACAGTCCACTTGATAGCTTACTGGCATCAAGTTGAACCTGGTAGTATCCGGCTGTTTGCTGTTTATTTACAATTGTATAAACCAATTGTCCTAACGTATTAAAGATCTGCAATCGCACATTTTCGGCTTTTGGTAGTGCATATTTTATTTCTGTGGTCGGGTTGAATGGATTGGGGTAATTTTGGCTTAAATTGAAATATGCAGGTATGTTTTTATTTATATCTTTTACTACTCCCGTAATTACTCCACTCTTAGTTTTAAACTTCCAAATAGGACCATGTGTTGACGCCTGACCATCAGAAGCTACAACGGACCATAAATAAGTAGAGTCAGGCTGTAAACCGCTTATAGTTATGGTATTCTTTGTTAGTCCCGATTGATATATATTTAGCATTTGTGTTGACTTCCCAATATAAAAAGTATATGTCAAACTGTTGTTATCGGGATCATTATCTACCCAAGAAAAAGTTAAAGAGGTATCAACAGAAGAAGTATTATCATTTGGTGATGAATAAGTAGGTGGATTTGGTGGATTATCATTTGTGTAATTTGGGAAAGTGGATTGACCTTTTGGC
>DASQZP010001028.1:0-13320 GCA_035638655.1 Bacteroidales bacterium | reverse complement strand
GAAATGGTATCATAATATACCAGGTCTTTAAATAAAAAGTAACCATTATCATCAGATTTTGTTTTGTAGGTGTCATTATAGGTTGTCAGAATGGTTAGTTGAACTGGTATGTGCTTCAGGGGTATTTCAAAAAACTCCCTGGTAATTCGTCCGCCAACCATAATATGATCTTCCACCGGATAATTAATCGCTGGGAACTCATTATTCAGAATCTTTTCCCAGGAGAATCGTCTCCAGCCCTGGGTCATCATAAGCAAATCCAATGCTTTTTTTCGGTCGGAATTCCCCGTATCAAAATAATAACCCGGTTCTTCAATGGTTCCCCTTAGCTCAGAAGAGAGCAATATGTAGTTAACAATGTTTTCGCTGCTTTTTTCTGTGTCCTTTACCTGTCCTGCGTCTGTTACTGCCAGGGAAAGGTTCGCTTTTAATGGATTCCCCTGGTTATCAGTAACTGTTATAGTATAATTGACTTTATCTCGTGGAGAATATAACTTTTTATCAGGCTCCAGGGAAACATGCATCTTCTGGTAATTATCCAGAAAAACCAGTCTTTCAGCCTGTGGATTGCCCCTGTTGTCAAATAATGTAAATACTGTTATTCCACCCGGAAAATTTTCTTTTGGTATTGCTAGCCTCAGTCTGCCATTGTCCATTTTCCTCACAGTACTGTAATAAACTTTATTGCGTGATAAACCTGTAAGAATTACTGTTCTTTCCGGATCTGAAACATTTGCATTTACAGTAATAAAAATTTCTTTTTCCTGATTGTCAACTTTCATTACATAACCAGTCTCAACCTGTTCAGGAAGTTTGAAGGTAAGTTTTTTGCCGGAGGGGTCTTTTACTATTACTTTATATTTTTCATTTGGTGAAGGAGTAATTGTGAAAAATCCTGTTCCAAGGTGTTTACTTACTAGCTCAGCAACCTGACTGCCTTTTTTATCTGTAACTATCCCGGTAATATCAATCCCTTTCCCAAGTCCGTTAACTGCTTTAAATGCTATCCGGCTTGTCAAACCAGTGACCATATCGCCTCCCTCAGGGTAAAACTGTAAATCAACTTCTTTGCCCAGATTTTTTATTTTCTTGTTGTACTTACGGTTAAATTTAAGTTTAGCAGAAGTGATAAAATTTTCATTTTCAGGGTTCCTGATATAGAAATTTCTTTTATAAATGTATTGTTGATCAAAATTTCTCATCCAGTTGGTATAAGCTCTGATCATGTAGTTTCCCTCTGGAAGTGTGTCAGGCAGGGCAAAATCTCCGTATGCTGTACCATTTGCAAGTCGCAGTAACCTGGTTTGAATGATTGCGCCCCGGGAATTTACCATTTCCACATATAAATTGGTACTCATGGTATCAGGCTTGTTTGAGGAAAGACTTACCACATAACCTTTCATCCACATTTTTTCGCCAACTGTGTAGGAAGGCTTATCGAAGTGAAAAAATACCTTTTGCTGTGGATAATCTTTGTTAAACTGTTCTGCGGCCAGTAGAATTTTTTGGAGGTAGGAGTTTTGGGGTTGCTGCTTAATAACAAAGGCAAGGAGCAATAAAGCAGAAAGGATAGCCAGCAGACTTCCGTTTTTTTTGTTCAGGGTCTTCATGTTGCAGGGTTTAGTGGTTTTACAATCAGCTTCCCTGCTGGCAATTGTGAAAGTATCGTTATTTGGTCAGTTCCAGTTCATCCCAGTATTCAACAGCCCTCCTGGTATGAGGTATTACAATGGTTCCTCCCACCAGGTTTGCCACTGAAAAAATTTCAAACAATTGTTCCCGGGTTACCCCGAGTTCAAAACAACGTTCCAGATGATATTTTACACAATCGTCGCAGCGAAGTACCATAGAGCTTACAAGCCCCAGCATTTCCTTAACATCTGATGGTAATGCTCCATCAAGATATGTATTGGTATCGAGATTAAAAATTCTCTTAATAACCTTGTTATTCCCTTCCAGTAACTTCCGGTTCATTTTTTCCCGGTACTCACGAAATTCTTTGATCTTCTCACTCATATATCTATTGCATTATTTTACAGCTTCACCCAATAATGTTGCCGGTGTACTGTCCTGTATTTTTACGTTCACATAATCGCCGGCCTTGTATTGTTCAGCCGGGAAAACTACAACTTTATTCTGACTGGTTCGGCCAAAAAGTTCCTCATTTGATTTTTTTGATATGCCTTCCACAAGCACTTCAAAAATATTCCCGATATCTTGTTGCTTGCTTTGGACAGAGAGTTCCTGCTGCAAGGCAATAATTTCATTCAATCGTTGCGTTTTTACTTCTTCGGGCACATCATCTTTATATTTTCTCTGGGCCAGGGTTTTTGGTCTTTCGGAATACTTAAACATATAAGCAAAATCGAATGTTGCATTCTTCATCAGGGAAAGTGTTTGCTTATGGTCTTCTTCAGTTTCATTGCAGAATCCGGCAATCAGATCAGTGGATACTGCACAATCAGGTATTATTGTTCTAATTGCCTGAATCCTTTCCAGGTACCATTCACGGGTATACCTCCTGTTCATTTTTTCCAGCATCCGGCTGCTGCCCGATTGAGCCGGGAGATGAATACTTTTGCATATATTGCTGTATCGTGCCATTACATGCAGCACTTCATCTGTCATGTCTTTAGGATGTGAAGTGGCAAATCGTACACGTAAAAGCGGACTTATTGCTGCAACAGCATCGAGCAATTCCGGGAAACCGGTAGTATGGCCATCAGGATGCTGCCATTGGAAGGAATTGACATTCTGTCCAAGCAGAGTCACCTCACGGTATCCTTTTGAGAAGAGATCTTTCACTTCGTTCAGAATACTTTCCGGATCGCGACTGCGTTCACCTCCTCTTGTATACGGTACCACGCAATATGCACACATATTATTACATCCCCGCATGATGGATACAAAGGCTGTTACCCCGTTTTTATCCAGGCGTACCGGCATGATGTCGGCGTAGGTTTCCTTTCGTGAAAGAATTACATTTACAGCTTTCTCTCCATTGTCGACAGTTTCCAGCAATGCAGGAATATCACGGTAGGCATCCGGGCCTATTACCATGTCTACCATCTTCTCTTCATCCAGTAATTGTTCTTTCAACCGCTCTGCCATACAACCAATAACACCTATTTTAATATCAGGATATTGTGATTTTACCTTTCTGAAATGATCCAGTCTGCCTCGTACCCTTTGTTCTGCATTTTCTCTTATCGAACAGGTATTTATAAAGATCAGATCGGCTTCTTCGGCTTTCCCGGTGAGGGTATAGCCATTTTTACCAAGAATGGAAACAACTACCTCCGAATCATTTACATTCATCTGGCATCCATAGGTTTCGATATATACCTTTGATTCATGTGCCAACCCTACAGGTTTGAACGTGACACTTTTTTTACTTTCTATATTCATTTACTGCTATAATTCAGACTGGGTTGAAATGTTATGTTGCCGAAAATTATGAAAATCATACTGAATAATCTTCATAATTAACGGCAAAAATACAATTTCTTTTTTGGAATGAATTTCAAAACTTTTTGTTTTCCTGCAGAAAGAAAAAGGATTGAAAATTCAAATTAAATGCAATCTGTCCTATTGCTGTTGCAGGACCTTTAGAAAGCGGTTATTATCCCTACACTTGCTCTTCCGAATTGATTGTTTTCGGCTGAGAAGTCCCATGTATATTCACCTACCAGTCTGACATTTCTTCGATAAAGATATCCTGCATGTATGGTAGTTGACTTATAATCAAGATAATCCAGATCTGAATCAATATAATTAACAAGACCTACCATGTACCACTTGCTCCTGTCACCATTTGGAGAGAAAACGATTTCTCCAAAGCCGCCTTGTGTCTCTATCTCATCCCGTAAAACTGTAGTAGCCGGGATCAATATTTCAGAATCGGTTCTGTAGACATACTGAAAATTGAATTCCAGTTTTTCCAGGAGGTTAAAAGTAAGGTTAGGACCAATCATGTTTACAGTGTTCACAGCTTCAGTGTTTGCTTCAGGAATACTTTCTTTGCCCAGATAGCCAAATACTCCTAATTCAATATTATCTCCGATCGATTGGGAAATCTTTGCCAGCACATTTTTATATTTATCCCTGTCAAAAAGGAGTTTAGCATCAGCCTCACCAATACCATTCCCATTTATTATTTCAACAGTAATACCAGTACCGGTTGGCAGACTATAATCCAGCATGATTCCCCGGTCGTATTTAAGATCAATTGTTGAGGTGCCGGGAGCAACTGTATAAATATTGTAATCTTCAAAGGTCAGCCGGAGTTCACGTTTATACAACGGATCACTTACCTGGAACTGACCGAGATAGAAATCGAGACCCGAATTAAAAAGACTGTTGTACATTACAAAAGCATCTTCAACACCAGCAACTTCACCTTTCTCATTTATAAAAAAGTAGAAATAATAGGATAATTTATCAGATAGTTCACCCCCTGATAAAAGCTTGATACCAAAAGGTGCTCCAAAATCCTGCCTCGCTTCATCACCGAAATTGTAACTCATGTGTCCGTCAAACCTTACAGCCAATGGCAGATCACGGAGCAATGAAAGTTTGTCGTCTCCGGTTTTAATAAAATAGCGGGGAGTAGGCTGATCGGCAATTCTGAATCCATCCAGTGCAAACTGATCTCCATAGGGTTTTAATTTCGGAATTGCCGGTGAATGGCACGTTTGACAACTGATGCGGTATTTTCGCGCAAATGCAGGAATTGCTCTATTCTTTTTTACCGGAAATATTGTGAGTAACACCAGTAATAATAACGTTGAGATAATAAAAATACTTTTCTTCATAGGTCAGCGTTTTTTTTGTTTGACTTATTGATAAATCGTCACATTCGTAGAATGTTGATTCACTACCAGTGGTTCATATTCTTCGGCCGGAACTTCAAGCAATTCACCTACTGGTTTTACGAGTAACTGGTAATTCAATACGGCTTTAACACTCATTTTTCCCGGAGCCGTTTCAAAAGGAACCTGGAAGGTATAGGTTTCTATTTTTGTTTCTCTTGGTCCTATCCGGTAATCAACTCCCAGTGAGTCAGTATTCCATTGCATAATTGTCATTCTGCCCTCCGGATCAAAATAAGGCATCCGGAAAATACGGTCACCAACAGGAACACCGTCACGTTGTACACCTTTAAAATCAGCAAGTCCCAGGGGTACACCCATATCCTGATAAGCCAGTGTATCGGCTGCTATGGTATATTGTTCCCCTTCAAATCCTTTCTTATCAACGGGCAGGTGGTATACATTTCCCTCAGCATCGGTGGCTTCAACATGCAGCCATACAATTCTGTCTTCCACTGAACCGGTTGGAAATTTATGTCCTGTTTTCTGATTAAATAATGCAACGGTAAACACCACTTCTTCGCCGGGAACGGTTTCCCTGATATCCGGCTGGATGCGGACTTCAATGGTTCCACGTACCTTACCTTTGGCATGTGCACCGTGAAATAAATGCAATCGTGCATCCTTGTATGTGTTACCCATTATGGCAGTTTTGAAATTGGCCACAGGCATGTGGCAATCCTGACACCTGACACCCTCATCCGAATATGGTCCTTCTTTCCATTCCAGTTGAGTGCTTTTTACCCATACACCTCCCGGGCTTTTCTCATTATGACAATTGGCACAAAATTCAGTAGTGCGGAAAAGGTCATTGGTTACAATATTATGGGCTGGTGAATCTTTAGTTCCCTTTCTGGAACTGTGTTTAGTATTTCCTGGTTCAATTATATAACTGAAATTGTGGGGCGGATCGGCTGTCGTTCCCTTTACGAGATGACAAACCTCGCAGGATACCGATTCATTGGCCATGGTACCTTCTTCAGGCTTTGCGGGGGGGAGTTTTCCTGCCATAAAAGCCATCGGAGTATGACATCCGTTGCACCCATCAACGACTTCTTTTAACGCGGGAACTTTTTTGGCATGCGCCTCAGCAAGTTTAAAGTATTCAATTTCATCCCATTTATGAGTATAGGCCTGAGACATCATAGACTGCGACCATTGCTGATAAAAGCCGGTGTGACACGATTTGCATTTTTCTGCCGATTCAAAATCATCATAACTGTATTTTCCTTTGAGCGACTCATCAAGTCCAGGGTAAATGGCCTTGAAAGCAAATAATACCACCAGTAAAAATATGGGTAATAACAGCAATAAAATTTTTGATTTTGGAGCATTCATTTTCATAAAATATAATTTTTAGGTTTATTGATAAGTTATAAAAAAAACACTTTAATGTCAAGGCTGTAAAACACATAATGCTCTATAGCATAATAATATATAATTATTTTAAATTAAATAACTGGCAGTTGGTGTTCCTGTTTTCATGAAGAAATGTATTATTTCAGAAGGATTTCCAGTACATATAATTTCAGTAAAAGAACATGGATTACCAGGCAACCGAATACATAAGAAAGATTTATGGAGATTGAAAAAAGAAGAGATACCTTGTTAAACAACAGGCCTTTTTAAGTGGTTGCCATATATGCTTTTAAGTTTGATTTCCTTTTTGTAATTTTATGCCCGCAAAAAACAGTTACTTATACTAAATAACAGAATATGTCAGGACATAGTAAATGGTCGACGATTAAGAGAAAGAAAGGGGCACTGGATGCCAAACGATCAAAAATTTTTTCCAGGATTGTAAAAGAGATCCAGGTTGCTGTAAGAGAAGGTGGTTCCGATGAGGAAAGCAATCCGCGTTTGCGGCTGGCAATACAGAATGCCAAGGGAGCAAATATGCCGAAAGACAATGTACAGCGCGCGATTTCCAAGGCGGATAGTGAGGGAGAAAATCTACAGGAAACAACTTTCGAAGGTTATGGACCGGGAGGGGTGGCAATATTTGTAGAGTGCCTTACCGATAATAACAAACGTACAGTAAGTAATATTCGTGCTATTTTTAACAAACGCGGAGGCAGTCTGGGTACAAACGGCTCACTGAGCTTTCTTTTTGACCGCAAAGGAGTAATTACAGTTCCGCGAGGGGATCGTGATCCGGAAGAGTTTCAGCTTGAAATTATTGATGCAGGAGTAGAAGAATTTGAAGTAGAAGAAGATTCTTTTGTGATCACCACACCGCTTGAAGATTTTGGCAATGTCAGGAAAAAGCTTGAAGAAATGGGTGTTGAGCCTGAAAATGCTGAATTGCAGCGAATCCCTAATGATACAAAAACGCTTGATACTGAATCAGCGATGAAAGTTTTAAAAATGATTGAAGATTTTGAGGACGATGATGATGTGCAAAATGTATATCATAATCTTGAGATGACAGATGAGTTGATGGCTGCTATGGAAGAATAAATAAATAGTGTCTGTCCATAATGTCCGATAACTGCGTTATTACAAAAATTTTAATTCCTCATATACATTAGTATACTGCGGATTAAAATTTTTGCATGCCTTGTTCTCGAACATTTTGATCCAGACACTTGAGTTTATTTAGGGACACTGAATAGTATTATAAATAAAAGCCGGGATTATTTATCCCGGCTTTTTCTTTTTAGATCATTAATGGTTACCTTTCTAACAAACTTCGGAGTATCCAGGCATTTCTTTCGTGGGTTTTAAGTCTTGATGTCAGCATCTCCACTGATGCCTCGTCTTTAAAGTTTGATGCGATCTCAATCGTTTTTCGGGTATACCTGGCAATACTCTCACTACTTTTAATGAGATCTGCAATCATTTCCTGCTCTGAAAATTCTTTGGTGCCATCATCGATGGTTGATAATTGTGTTATTTCATGAAGAGAACCGGGAGCCAGAAATCCAAGGGAACGTATTCTCTCGGCTATTTCATCAAGGGCAGCAAGTAATTCTCTGCTTATGTCGAATGTAATCAGTCTGAAATCCCTGAATAAGGTACCGCGTATATTCCAGTAATAATTTAGTGTCTTTAGGAATAACATACTGCTATCGGCTAAAATAACAGACAGGTTTTTTGATATTTTTTCGCGATGACTGCTTGTAATTCCGGTATTCACATTTATGTTGATATGTTGCTTTTCTTTTACAAAAAAATCACTTAAATCATTTCGTTCCATAAGATATTTCCTTTCTCCGCATTTGATTAATTATTTGCGTAATGAATTATTAACCTCATAATACTATATTTTCAAAGATACCTGTACAGAATATTTGGTGCATTTTGAAGCCTTTCCTGAAAGTAACAAGTAATGAAAAGCAAAATGCACTAAATATTATTACTAAAATATATGTAAAGATTATGCCAAATGATAAGGAAATCTGCACTAAATTACTTTAGCAACCAAAAGCATAGTTAACAGGCATATTTGAGGAGTTCAATCAGAATTAAAAAAAACCGGTTGTTTGATCAGTTACAAAGAACCGGTTATAAATGAGAAAGATAATCTACAATTTTTGGGAATAATTATTCACACCAGTCGGGGACTTTATTCAAGGCTGATGCCATACTGGTGAATTTTATTGTACAGTGTTTTACGATCAATTTCCAAAAGCTTGGCTGCTTTGGATTTATTGTAATTGGCTTCGATCAATGCATTCAAAATGATTTCTTTTTCTGCCTCAATAGATGCCTGTTTGAGACCCACTCCGTCTTTTGAGGTATTAGCCGCAATACTTGCATCATTACGGTATGATTTGATTTCATCAGGAAAACAATCAAGGGTAATAATGTCATCTTCAGCCATTAATACACCTCTTTTTATCACATTCTTAAGTTCCCTGAGATTCCCGTGCCACGGGTAGTGCAGCAATATTTCGACAACTTCGGCGTCGAACTTGTTTACATTTTTCCCAAGATCCTTATTGGCCAGGTTCATAAAATGATTGGCAAAAATCAGAATATCATCCTTTCTCTCTCTCAGGGGAGGTAAATTTATTTTAAATTCATTAATACGATGAAACAAATCTTCTCTGAACTGGTTCTGGTCTACATGATTTTTCAGATCTTCATTTGTTGCCACAATAATACGTACATCTACTGCAATATTTTTGCCTTCTCCAATGCGTGTAATTACACGTTCTTGCAGGGCCCTGAGTAACTTGATCTGTATGTCAAGAGTTAAATTTCCTATTTCATCAAGAAAAAGCGTGCCCCCATTGGCCTGTTCAAATACCCCTTTTTTATCATTAATTGCTCCGGTAAATGAGCCTTTAACATGGCCAAATAATTCACTATTAGCCAGATCTTTAGGAATGGCCCCGCAGTCAACAGCCAGGAAGGGTTTATCTTTTCGGGGGCTTTTATAGTGAATAGAACGGGCAATAAACTCTTTACCAGAACCGGTTTCTCCCTGAATCAAAACAGTCATGTTTGTGGGAGCAACAATGTCAGTGAGCTTCATGATGTCCTGCATCTTTCTGCTCTCTCCTGTGATGAATTTTTCATCAAAGGGACCTGGTTTTGTACTTCTTTCTTCCGTTAGTAAAATTTTCCTGATTGTTTGGAGGATCTCTTCATGATAAATGGGCTTTGTTACGTAATCCCTTGCTCCCATTTTCATTAGTTTGACAGCAATTCTTACATCCGCATAGCCTGTAATAATAATTACGGGCAAATGCTGGTTGATTTCCTTTATTTGTTCCAGCATTTTAAGTCCGTCGGTATCTGGCAGTCTGAAATCACAAAGAACCAGATCAAATTTCTGTTTCTTGAGTTTTTCAATTCCGCTGGCACCGGTATAGGAAACCGTAGCCTTGAAACCATTGTTATCCAGAAAATTTTCCAGCAGATTACACATGTAAGTGTCGTCGTCGATCACTAATACTTTATTATTCATCGATTTCTCCTATATTGCCTTTTTGTAATTTACCAGGCTCTTTAAAATTGCAGAAATTTTTATAGTTAAATTACGTGATTTTTATTTGAGATACAAATGTATGAAATATTATTCTTACAAAATGGATATCATTTTTTTGCCGGGCATTAACGGTGATTTAATGAAAATAAAATTTATTAAATCCCAAGGTTTGAGTTTAGTCTTAAAGTGGCCGCAAGTTGCTTTATTGCTTCTTCATGCTTTAACAATAGTTTTTTTTCCGCCCTGGCGTAAAATACGAGGCGTACATCATTTTTGATTCTGTAGAAAAACCATTCTGTGGAGTCGCGGCAAAAAGTACCCCGGGTATTATCATCAAAGATAAAAACAGATTTACTGGTGCATATTTCGTTTGGATTAGTGTCTGGTAGCAGTTGTTCTGCGTAGGCACGCAAATCTATGTTTTCCCAACCGGACTTGATAAAAAAACCATCACCGTTTATACTCCTGTCTTCTGCTTTCCAGCCTTCCGGCAACTTAAATGAAAAATTATACCTGCTATTGTGGAAGGTCTGCGAAAGTACCAGGGTATCTTTATCCTTATTGTTGCCCGCGTTTGTAGAATGGGATATGCTTTTTTCTTTTTTGTTGCTGTTCCCGGTGTTGCAGGCTGTAATCATGAAGGAGGCAAATGTTGCGAATAAAAGACAATATCTGAATTTCATAGCAGCTTTTTCAATGCTTATATTTTTCAAGTTTAGCAGGTAGTTTAAAAATACGGTATATTCTTTGAACATTAATTATGTTTGACATGATGAACAAATTCAACTGCCCTTTGGTTTAACATTTGTTTATGACAGAATAAAATTTGGAATATTTTGTACTGAATATTTTCAGTGGTTTAATTAGAGTTTGTCAATAAAGTTAAGTGTCTGGATCAAAATGTTCGAGAACAAGGCGTGCAAAAATTTTAATGCGCAGTATACTAATGTATATAAGAAATTAAAATTTTTGCAACAACGCAGTTATCGGACATTATGGACAGACACTAATTAAAATTACGGGACTAATATGAGCAATAAGTATCCATTCCTGATGCGCTATGTTTTTTTCCTGCTGGCTGTTATAGCAACAATATACGCAGTAACAGTAGCTAAAAACTTTTTGTATCCTGTTGCCTTTGGAATATTACTGGCGTACCTGCTTTTCCCCATTGCTAATTTTCTCGAAAAGCATTATTTCCCAAGAATACTGTCCATACTCATCAGCATTATCCTGGCCATTGCAGTACTTGGCGGCGGTATATATTTTATTTATACTCAGGTAGGCAGACTCGTGTCCGATTTTCCGGCTTTAAAAAAGCAGGCGCTGCAGAATATTGAACTGCTGCAACATACCATTGGGAATGCCTTTGGAGTAGAAGATAAATCACTGGAAACATTATTAAAAAACTGGGTTACGGGATTTTTTGAGAGTGGCAGCATGCTTTTTAATACAATTTTTAGCGCTACCACCGGTACATTGGTTAAGATCGGATTGATGCCGGTATATATTTTTCTTTTCCTGTATTACAGAACAAAATTTGCCTATTTCATCCTTAAAATAGTTCCTGAAGAAAAGGAGTTTGTCACAGTTCATATTTTACGCGATATTTCCACTGTTGCAACCCGTTACATGGGTGGTGTAATCATCGTGGTTAGTATACTCTGCGTACTCAATTCTTTTGGGCTGTACATTGCAGGTATGCATTATCCAATTATCTTTGGTGTGATATCTGCTTTATTTAACTTCATTCCCTATTTCGGTACCCTCATGGGCGGAGCGGTTCCTTTGTTGTTTGCCTTGCTGACGGGGAATTCTCTGGCTCTGCCAATCAGAGTAATACTTGTTTTTGTTGTTATCCAGTTTATTGAAAATAATATTCTTACGCCTAATATTGTAGGTGGCAGTTTAAAAATCAATCCCTTCTTTATTATTTTTAGTTTGATTGTTGGTGCAACAATTTGGGGAATTCCGGGCATGCTGGTGATTGTGCCGTTTTTGGCTATGGCAAAGATTATTTTTAAAAATATTGAAGCACTGCATCCATACTCATATCTCCTGGGGACAAGAGGTACCCGGAGACAAGCAATCAACATACAGAATATTAAAATTTCATTTGGTCATCTAAAGGCTTTTTACAGGAAAATAAAAAGAGGATTAACCCGGAATTAATGAATTTTCGAGTATCATTTCTTTGATTCTTCTTTGTTGAGTATCTCACTAACCTTCCATTTGATTTTAGTAAAAATGTTTTCTTCATTACTTCCAAAATCACTGCTGAGGAGGATGCCATAGGGTTGCAATGATTCAATATGATCGAAAATTACTTTTACAATAGCCATAATAGGTATAAAGAGAATCATTCCTGCTATTCCCCATAGCAGTCCGCCGACAAGTAAGGATATGAGTGCAAAAAGCGGGTTCAGACTCACTTTATTACCCACTATTTTTGGCGTTAATATATTTCCTTCGATGGTTTGAATTGTAAGATAAAGTGCAATTACACTTATCGGCATCCAAAGGCTGTCATAAGTTACCAGTGCATAAAATGTAGGCAACATTCCGCCTATAGTTGTTCCGATATAGGGTATAATGGTAAGTACTGCCGCCAGGTAGCCAAAAAGAAACGGAAAATCAATGCCAATTGCCCACATGCCGATGCCGTTTAATGTGCCGACAGTGATAATAACAATAAACATCCCGTAAAAATAATTCTGTATGATTTTGGGAATGCTGTTTAATAATTCATATGCGTATTCTTTGTTTTGCTCCTTGAAAAACAGCAGGAAAAAGTTTTTAAATGCAGTGCGGTACAGAAGAAATAAGAAAGTATAAACGACCACGAAAATCACAAAGGCCACAAAATTAGTAGATGAGGTTATTGTTTTTCTGATAATGCCGGTTGAAGATTCCAGCAAACTGCCTGAGCCCTGTTTATATAATTCCTGAAGATTTGTATTGGCCGGTAAAATTGAGTGGTTAATGAAATAAATAAGCTTATCAAGTAATTTGGTAAGCGTTTTCCCAAAATGTTTTATGTCATCAAATAAATTGATTACCTGAGATGAAAAAAATGCAATGATACCTGCAATGATTAAAAATACCAGTATGTATGAAATTATTATTGATATGATTCTGGGGATTTTATGTTTTTCCAAAAAATCACATACCGGGTATAACAACAAAGAAAAAATACCACCAAATACCAGAGGTATCAGGATGTTTCTTCCCAGATAAACCAGGGCAATAATAAAGGTGATAATAACCAGTATGTTTACTGTTTTTGACAGATTAATATTTAATTGCATCGCTTATAGCATTAATTTATAGGTAATGGCTTGTTTTTTGGAAATGATGAATGATAAATATCTGTTTTCATAGTAAACAAGTGCCATAAAGCTTTGGGGCAATTTCCCGACCAAAAAGTCTGAAAAGAGATGCTTTTTTAGTAACAATGGCATATCCATTGGGTTCTGAACTTATTCCCTTTTGTTGTTTTCTGGAATCAAC